>JBGSUP010000155.1:0-15766 GCA_041753485.1 Akkermansiaceae bacterium | reverse complement strand
CCCCTCTTGCGAGGGGCGATTGGCGAGACGCACGTCGGCGAGTTTGACCTTGTTGTTTCAATCCGCGCCCCTCTTGCGAGGGGCGATGCGCGCCTGATCGTCGCATTCACGGCGATCAATGTTTCAATCCGCGCCCCTCTTGCGAGGGGCGATACGGTCACATCAGCTCTGATGTGACGTGCTGAAAGTTTCAATCCGCGCCCCTCTTGCGAGGGGCGATCATTGAATGCCGACACGGCCCTGTTTCATCTCGCGTTTCAATCCGCGCCCCTCTTGCGAGGGGCGATGAGGTATGTAGCTAGAGCGAGCATCCCGGCAGCGTTTCAATCCGCGCCCCTCTTGCGAGGGGCGATTGCGCGCGGCACCGGCCCCCCGCGCGGGGTGCTTGTTTCAATCCGCGCCCCTCTTGCGAGGGGCGATGCCGCGAAACCGGCCAGCCAAATAAAAAGGTGTTGTTTCAATCCGCGCCCCTCTTGCGAGGGGCGATCACGCGCAAGGTCAAGGGTTGGTTATCACGCTCTGTTTCAATCCGCGCCCCTCTTGCGAGGGGCGATTCCGCACTCATGAGTGGCCCCCTTTCCCGGCGGACGTTTCAATCCGCGCCCCTCTTGCGAGGGGCGATCGGTCCGTGGGCCACGGCCCAAGCATGCTTGCGGTTTCAATCCGCGCCCCTCTTGCGAGGGGCGATTCATCGTTTCGCCGAGATCAAAAATCAACGTGAAGTTTCAATCCGCGCCCCTCTTGCGAGGGGCGATCACGTTCAAAAAACACGCCTAACCCGCCGCCATGTTTCAATCCGCGCCCCTCTTGCGAGGGGCGATCGCCCCCCCAAGACCTACGCGCCGAGTCGCGCCAGTTTCAATCCGCGCCCCTCTTGCGAGGGGCGATTCGGCATCGTGTAGGGAAAGCCCCCGAGGGATCGTTTCAATCCGCGCCCCTCTTGCGAGGGGCGATGGCGATAGCCTGAAACCATTCTCCCCGTAAGGAAAGAAGTGAATGATCCGCGAACCTGCCAAAAAATCAGAGCCCCGGGCCAAAGTTCCCGCGTTGTGTGATGTCAAAGAACGTAGATTCAAGGAGTGGCAACCAGCGCGAACCCTGCGGCACTTAGGCGACCACTTGGGGTTCGCGCGGTATCATCCATTCCCGGCAGGTGATGAAATCAGAGAATCAAAGGTCCATCAACATCGTATCCCTGTTTAGCCCCATGGTGCTCCACGCGGTGGTGCCAGTTGGCCCCAAGGTGATAGAACCGAAGGCTGTCTGTTTCCGGGTTGATGATCTCAAAAAGCCGGTTCTTGAGGGCGACAAGCTGCGCCGGATCCACCTTGCACTCAAACACGGAGTTCTGCACACGCTGGCCATAGTCGAGACAGGTTTTCGCCGCCCGGCGGAGACGCGACTTCCCGGCAGGCGTGGTGGTCGAGACATCGTAAGTGACGAGGATGTACATGGATTTGAAATCTCAAATTTGAAATTTGAAATGCACGCGTCAGCGTGCCAGGAACGCGGGGTAGGCGTCGATGTCGCCGCGGAGGTGGCGGGCGAGCAGTCTTGCCTGGAGGTGCGGCAGCAAGCCGACGGTGGTTTTTTCATCCAGAAAGGGATGCGTGATTTCATCCTGCTTCCGCTCTTGCCAGGCGGTGAGGACTTTCTTGCGGGAGTCATCCTTGAGCAAAACCGCGCCGTTTTCCTTGATGTCGAAATCCTTGAGCGTGATCTGCTGGCGGTTGAAGAGCGAAAGCGCGGTGCGGTCCGCGAGAAACGCGCGGAATTCCTCCATGAGATCGAGCGCCAGCGAGGGCCGACCGGGTCGGTCGCGGTGGAGAAAACCGCACTGGGCATCGAGCCCGCAGCTTTCCAGAGCGCTGCGGCAGTCGTGCATGAGCAGGACATACAGGAAGGAAAGCAGGGCGTTCACCGGGTCGAGCGGAGGCCGCCGGGATCGGCCGGAAATGCGGATGTCCGGATCGTGGTTCGTCATCAGATGGGAAAACACGGCGAAATAGGCCGAGGCGGAATCTCCTTCGATCCCGCGCAAGGATTCGAGTGAAGTGGCGCGTGCTACGAGACCGATGCGCACCGCGAGGAAATCCGCCGCCTGGGTGAGGGCGTAGGCGCGTTCCGCCGATTTCTCCCCGTGATCCCGTGCGGCGCGCATCAGGACGTGGCGGGTATTGGCCAGTTTGGCCGCGATCATGTTGGCGGCGATGGCCACCGAGGCGAGTTCGTGATCGGCGCGGCGGTATTGCTCGCGGCGGAGAAGTATGTTGCCCGAGGTGAATCCATTCGAACTGGCGAGAAACTTCCCGTGCGGCGTGTGGAACGACAGCGACACCTTGGCCTCCGCACAGGCCGCCATCAACGCGGCGGAGCAGGAAATGTCCCAGCCGAAACACGCGATGCCATCCAGATTGTGTAGCGGCACGCGGAGTTTCGATTCCCCCTCATGCCGGATCTCCACCGCGGCACCGTCCTTGCGGAGATAGGCTCCCTCCAATGTGACAAACAGAGTGTTGAGGTGTTTCTTCATGGCTGCGCCGATTTCAAATTTCAAATTTGAGATTTCAAATCCTAGAGAGGCCCGTTCTTGCGCTCCCATTCGACACGCATCGGATGGTCTGGCGGAAACTGCTTCATGCCCTCGCGGGTCATCGAGTCAAACCGGCTGCGCGCCTTTTTCGCCTCATTGCCTTTCCGCCATTCCTCGCGGCTGCGTTCGTTCAAGTGGCGCTGGCCTTCGATATCGGAGTTCTGCAAGGAATCCGCCCAGGCGCGCAACTGGCGCGAACAGGATTCTGCCAATGATTTCAAATTTGAAATTTCAGATTTGAAATCCACAAGCGCCGGCCGCCGCTCGAAATAGCACAGCATCGACCTCACCTCCCCCGCCGATCCTCGGGCGATGTAGAGGAAGGCCAGCAACTCGTTCTTCGTCCCGCGCTCGAATCCCTCGGCGATGTTGTTGGATACCGAGAGCGAGCAGCGGTCGAGTTGGTCGCGCTTGGAAAAGGTGATGTGCCGCTTGGCGGCGATCAGTAAATCCTCGCAGCCCTCGGCAAGGCGGATCGCTTCCTGCCATACCGGCAGGTCTTCGAATCGTTCGTAGGTCATGGTTCTGTGGATTTGGAATTTGAAATTTCAGATTTGAGAGAAGATGAAAACCACGCGGCGGCTCCCTTTTTCAAACGCATGGCCTGCGGCTGGCAGAAGTCGATCAACGAGCAGGCATCGCAGCGCCTTGCATCGTATTCCGCAGTCGGAGTGATGCCGGAGGCGAAACATTGCAGGACCTCCCTGATGACTTTTCGGACAAGCTCCCGCAGTCCCTCATCGAAGGCCACATCCGTCCGCCGCCGCTTCTCCCCGTAATACAAGCAGCCGCTGCCAATCGCAATGCCGAGCATCTCTTCCAAGCACATCCCCTGCGCGCACAATTGCACTTCGTCGGCCCGGTGGGCCTTGGGTTTCCCCCGCTTGTATTCCACAGGCACGGCTTGGGTCGTGCATTTGAAATTTGAGATTTGAGATTTGAAAGGAGCTGCGCGCCACGCAAAGGCTTCTCTTTCTCTCAAATCTGAAATTTCAAATCTCAAATCGCTGCCGCAGGCAGCCTCCGCCGGGTGGAACTCCACCACATCGCACTGACCCGTCAGTCCCAACTCCTGCGACACCACCGGCATCCCGCGCGTGATTCTCACGCCGGCCTTCGTCTCATCCGCTCCCTCATGCGCGTTCTCGTGCATCACCCGGCCCTCCGCCGTGAACTTGTTCTCCGCCCAAGCCTGTTCCAGATGGATCAACGCGCACTGTCGCGGGCAATACAGCCAGTGCTGCAGCGCGGAGATCGGGATGAACTGGTCTTCATCAAACATGGCTGCCGTCGCGTCTTCCCATTTTCAAATTTCAAATTTCAAATCTTTAGACCCCGTCCCGCCCACGCCGCCACCCGGCATCACTTCCGGGCGCGGCGAAGTCGAACTGGCCTTGGTCGAAGGACATGGTCAGATCCGGCGGATGAGGGTGACGCCAGAGGGGATAGCAGACTCGTTGATCGCAAGATCGTAATCGTTGAACGAACGAGGCGCCTCGACTCCGGGCTTTTTCGTGACGGTGACGAGGTCAAAGAGTTGATGGCTGGGGGCGTTGCCAAGCGGAGTGTCGTGCTTGAACACAAGCAAGGCTCGCGGATTCATGCTGCCTGCGGGGCGGGCGGCGGATTGGTCGAACTGAAAGGCGTTTTCGAGGGATTGGAATAGGAGTTCGAGATCGTCATCGCTGAAGCCGGTTTGGTTCGCGAGGAAGGGATTCACGAAGCCTTGGGCTTTGTAGAGGCCGTAGGGGATGGTGAATTTGCGGCCCATGGTGCGTTCTTTTTCTACATCTTTCTTGTTTGTCACCGAAGAGCGGGTGATGGCATGCTCGCTGGAGACGATGGGATCGATGGATCGGGCGAAGGAAAGTTGAACCGGGCCGCGGACTTGACCGCAGTTGATTTCGGTAGACATGACGGCACCGAAGGTGCGGACGTCATAGTAAGTCTTGCACATCCATGCGGTAGCTTTGTCCTTTTTGCCCTCTTTTGGTGCTTTGGATTCAGATGCGGGAATACCAACTGAATTATGTGCTTCTTGCTGGAGATCGTTGAGGACGGAGCCGTCGGTAAAGAAGATACGCTTGCCGTCCTGGCCGCCACCGGTGAGTGCGACGAAGTTGCGGATCTTCCGCTTGAGGCAAACGTCGGTGACGAGACCTTGGCCGGTTTCAACATCAATGCGGGGAAGGTTGCCTGCATCAGGATCGCCGTTGGGGTTGGCGTCTTGGCAGTCGAACAGGAAGAGGAAGTCGTAGCGGTGGTTCATAAGATTAAGTGTATTAGTTTTCAGTGTTCAGTTTTCAGTAGATTTTCAGACGGTGGCGGGTTCTTCGGGCTTAGGCTTTGAGGTGAAGAAATCCTTGCGTTGGTGGTAGTAGCCGATGGCGAAGACGCCTTGGTTCCTGAGCGAAAGCTGATTGGGAAACCCTGAGGCATCCACTGAGGACAGGATTTCCTGGATCAAGCGCTCGCGGTTCACTTTCGCGCCGCCGTTCAAGCCGGATAGGTGGTGTTGATACGTGCGGAGCAGTCGGGGGAAGACCGCCGCCGGAGTTGCCGAAGCAGAGCTGTAAAAGCGGTCGCGAATGCCGGCGTTGAGATTTCCAAGGGCGTCTTCCTGGGTTTTCTCAAGCGCTGAGAACAACCTGCCGAGCAGGTAGGCGGGATCGGTGTTGGTTGGGTCAAGCATAATGGGAATGGTTTGTTGGTGGTTTCTTACGAGGGTGGCTTTGAGAATGGCGGCGCGTAGATAGTTGATGGTTCGATCCGCGCGGATGCGACGAATGATGGCAGAGTAGAGGCCTTCTGGATAAGGCGTGCCTTCGATGATCGAGCGGGCGAGCGCACCGCCAAGCAGAGGCGGGATTTCATCTGCGACTCGGGCGGTTTCGCGTAGAATCTGCCAGATGGCGGGGAACTCGGAATCGGCTTGGCGTTTGCCGACTGGCTGAGCGAACTCGAGGACGATTTCCAGACAGTGTTGGTGGTCGTGGAGCTTGTTGAGTAGGTCGGCGATGGTGGAGCGGTGGTAGAAACGGATGGAAAATCGGCCGGGATTTGGTTGTTCCAACCCGAGTAGGTAAAACGGCGTTTGTGGATCGCCCAGTTCATTATAATGAGTGCCGCTTTTGATTGCCGCAAGAAAGCGGTTGATTTGAGCGATGCGGTTTAAATCCTGAGAGTCTTGGGATTTTTCTGATGACTCGCCAAGGATAGCGGCAAAGATGTCTTCAAGTTCGGATTGGGTTTCCGTCCAATGAACAACGGTGGTGTCCGCCAATCGCGCTCGATGTTTTTTCTTTTGAGGACCAGCCAGCAGTGAGGTCAAAGCCGTTGCATAATTGAAAGCCGCCCTTTTGGAGATGGGACAGTTTTCTGTTTTTGATTTCCCGTAAGATTCATACGAACTGTTGGACTGGATACCCACGAGAGCGACCGAGCTTTTGAATCCTTTGATGTCAGGATGAATTCCTATCGTTTCGCCCACTTCTCCCGTGATCAGACATTGTGCGTGATTTGATTTCTCATCCGAAGAACTGTTTCGATGACTCCACCAGTTTCTAACGATTGGGCAGTCGTGAATGCCGGGTTTTTTGCCCAGGATTTGAAAGACTCCGAACGATTCAAATACGTCCGATGGGATATTGAACTCTTCGTAGCGTTCCGGCGACCAGCTTTCCAGAAATCTACAGAGGACTGCGTAGGATGGAGAGTTGATTTCCTTTTCCCAACCCAGGTGTTTGCTTTTGAAATCTTCAAAGCAATCGATCCGTGGTCCACTTGCTCCCACTCCTAAAACATACTCTCGTTTGTCACAGAGAAATTGGGCTTTTACTCCGCTTGTGCGTTTCTCAGGTTGTGGAACTTGAGGATTTATAGCCGCGCCATCGATACGCGCATCTTCAACTGCAAAGAGGGAACCATCTGGTTTTAGTATAACCCTGAAGCTCACTTTCTGCGGCGAGAATCCGGGCGGGGCGATCTCGTAGGTGGGATCGTCGGCGAGGCGGGTGTAGAGGTCGTTGAGGGATTGGAGGATCATGCCTTGATGGGGAATGGGAGTTCGGGGACGAGGATCACGCCGTCGGTCATGGTGGCGCGGAAGAAGTGGGGCGTGGTGGATTTCACTTTCTTGGTGGCGCGGTCTTGCTCGAACTCGATGTCGTGGAGCATGAAGCCGAGGTCTTTGGGCTGGCCGGTGATGAAATCGGGGTGGGGTTTCGGGAGGTCGGCCTCGTTTTCAATGAGTTCAAAGCGGACGGGAAACTCACGGCAACCGAAGTAGGGTTGTTGGAAGGCTTGGCCTTTGAGGGCGCGGCGTTTGAACATTTCGAGGTGTTTGCCTGCGGCTTCGTTGGGCGGAACTTCGGGGCCGTCTTTTTCGCGGCGGGTATCGAAGAGGTGGACGTGGGCTTTGATGAGGTATGCGACATCTTTGAGCAGGAGTGAGGCGCGTTGCTGACGGTTTTCCGCTACGTCCATCGTAGGGCGGATTTCGGGGTTGGTCATGGCTGCGTTGACTCCGGTGCCGCCTTTGACGGCGATCTTTGAGGAGACTTCGTTGCGCCGGATGTTGGTGAAGCGGATGGGGTTAAGAACGTGGATTTCATCGATGATCCAGCGGATTTGGGGTTTCCAGTAGATGGCTTCGAGGACGCCGCGGGCGGCGGATGGGGTGATGACGTCGTAGGAGACGCGCTCAACCTTCATTTCCGGTCGCGAGAAGAGGGCGTAGTCGCCGGAGACTTTGAGAAGGATGTGGGAGTTCGACATGATTTGGGAAATTTTCGTTAGTTCAGCAGATCAGCTTTTGAGCGCCAGCATCTTCGTCATCGAAGGTGATGCCGAAGTTTTTTGAATAGTTGAGCTCGGTGGAGATGAGGGCGTGAAACTGGCCATCGCGCAGTGCCTCGAAAGAGCGGATGTTTTCGTCGCGGAGCTTCGGGGAGATTTGGACGGTGTAGCGCTGAAGGGCGCGGAGGAGCTTGCGGTGTAGCGGTATGGCTGGATTGCGCAGTTGGGAGATGAGAGTGCGGGCCTTGTTATCGAAAGGGATCAGGACGGGAACCTGCCAATCGCTGATGAGCTGGAAGTCTTTGGCGACGGTGGCGAATTGGAATTTGAAAGGCAGGGTTTTATCGCCGCCATCGAGGCGGAAGCTTTCGAGGATGTTTTTCGAGTCCCAGCGGCGTTTCTGCTGATAGTAGTAGAGGTCGAAGTAGTGGTGAATCGCCTTTTCGCCAAGCAGATCGGGATGGAGATCGATCAGTTGACGGGCGATTTGGGCGGTTTCTCGGAAGTAGGATTCGCCCTTTTGGTCTTCCGGGATGAAGACGAAAGTGCGGCCCGTGGGAAGTTTGCCGTTGCGGTTGCAACGTCCGGCGGCTTGGGCGATGGAATCGAGCCCGGCGAGGGATCGATAGACAAAGGGGAAATCGACATCGACACCCGCTTCGATGAGCTGGGTGGAAATGAGGCGGACGGGTTTTCCAGCGGTGAGACGTTCGCGGACTTCATTCAGGATCTGCGAGCGATGCTCCGGGCACATGAGCGCGGAGAGGTGGAAGTTTTCCTCGGCGCTTCCGAGGAGACGAAAGATTGCGCGGGCATGCTTGCGGCGGTTGACGATGCAAAGGACTTGGGAATGCTTGCGCAAGAGGCACGCGAGATCGGCATCGAGGAGATTGCCTTGAAAAATGAGATCGACGCGTTTGAGGGCCGAAAAAAGCGAAGCGGTGTCACGAATGATTTCGCGGCAGTTTTCGAGACCAATGGGAAAGTCCTGCGCGTGATGGTGGATCGCCGGCTGAGTGGCCGTGCAAAGGACCGTAGTGGTGTGGTAGTTAGCGGAGAGTTCCCGCAGGACTCGCAAGCAGGGATGAAGGAAGTCGACGGGAAGAGTTTGAGCTTCATCGAGAATGACGACCGAGTTTGCGATGTTGTGGAGCTTGCGGCAGCGGGAGGTTTTCGCGGCGTAGAGTGATTCGTAGAACTGGACAGCAGTGGTGATGATGACCGGGGCATCCCAATTTTCAGCGGCGAGGCGGGATTGTTCGGTTTCCTTTTCCGGCGAGAGGGCGGAGTGATGCTCGATGAGCGGTGTAAAATCGTCTGTTTGCAAAGGCGCGAGGATTCCACGGATCACCTCGGCGTTTTGCTCAATGATGGAGGTGAATGGGACAACGAAGATGATCCGCTTCTGACCATTCCTGATGGCGTGAAGGAGTGCGAAAAGGAGCGAAGAGAGGGTTTTCCCACCACCCGTTGGAACCGTTAGAGTGAAGAGACCTGGGGATCCGGAGGCCATGTTGCGGCAATCCTCGACAACCTGGCGGCGTTGGAGGTTGACGGTGTCGTGGGAGGCGGGCTCGCCGAAAGATTCGATACGTTGGCTGACAAGGTCCGCAATTTGTTGGAGGGCGCTGTCAGGGACTTTGTTCCTAACCGATGTTTGTGAGGGATTCATAAATGCCTCGGTCGCAAGAAAGTCGGCATCGACGAGACAGGAGAAGAGCATGCGGGTGAAGAATCCGAGCGAGAAAGCATCGCGTTGAAGGAAGGCAGGCGGGGCTGGAAGCGAATGGTTGAGGATTTCCTCCGGAGCGTTTGACCAATCCGCAAGATCGGTTTTGGCGAGGCGGATTCTTTGGCATGCGTGGTTGGACTCGGCATCCAAGAGACCGGAATGGTGACCAGCAATTGGATAAGCAAGGAGATGGCCGAGAAGGTGATTCAATGCAGCATGTTGGGCACCGGCGGTGGAGTGATCGACCTTGCCGGATATTTCATCGGTGTGGGGATCAGCTTTTGAGGCGAGGTAAGACTGCCAAATGGGTGCGAATTTTCCGAGATCATGCCACAGACCGCCAAGGTAACCCCATTGATGGGCGGTAACGGATTCAAGAGAACCATCCGGGTACATTTCAGCGGAGAATTTCGCCGCCCAAAATGCGACCTTGTTTAGGTGGCCGTGGTAAGGTTCGAGATTCCGGCATTTGATACAGCTTGCACGCTGACACTCGTCCGGACCTTCACCGAAAGCGGTGTAGAGCGGCTCCCATTTTGTGGGATCTTCGGGATGCTCCGGGTGAGTATGCGCGTATGCGTTCACGGTGTTTTTTCCACAAATGCTATTACAGTCAGGGTGATCTGATAGGTGGCGTCAAGCTGGCACTGGAAATCAGATTTCATGCGTGATCATTGGCGATTTCCGCGTGATTCAAGCACAGGGGGTGGGACAAATGCGGGGGTAGGTTTGGATTGAATCGAATATTTTTTTCGGGAGGGATTTGCGGTCGGGGAAGGCCTGAACGCGAAGAGCAGGGTGGGCAGCGACGCTCAAAGGGCGACGCTACATTTTGATGGCCCGCCCGTGCGGGCCGGAGCTTGGGCGCGGCAGGGCCGCCACGCCCTACCGGAGATTGGGACGCCCGTACCGAAGTGCTGGGGGCCGGAGCCGAAGCCCCAGGGGCCGGAGCCGAAGCCCCAAGGGACCGGAGCGAAGTCCCAAGGGACCGGAGCCGAAGTGGCGGATGCGAGGGCCGAAGTGCCGTTGCGAAAGTTCCAGCCACGAAAAAACCGCCTGCGCTGGTGGCACAGGCGGTTGTTTGAATTTTCTAACGAAGTCTCCGCTTATTCGGCGGCGGGCTCGGGAGTTTCGGCAGCCTTCTTTTTGGCGGCCTTCTTCGCGGGCTTGGCCTCGGCGGCGACTTCGACCACCGCCTCGGCGGCTGGAGTTTCCTCCGTGGCTTCGGTTTCCTCCACGCGGTCCACCCACTCGATGATGGCCATCGGGGCGGAGTCGCTCATGCGGGCGCCGAGCTTGGTGATCCGGCAATAGCCGCCCTGACGATCCTTGGAGGCGGGAGCCACTTCGGAGAACAGTTTCTTGACGGTGTCCTTTTGGTGAAGGTAGGCGATGGCCAGGCGGCGGGAGTGGAGGTCGTCGCGCTTGGCGAGGGTGACCAGTTTCTCCGCCACGGGGCGCAGGGCCTTGGCCTTGCCGAGGGTGGTCTTGATCCGACCATGCTCGATCAGGCTGCATGCCAGGTTGGAGAGCAAGGCCTTGCGGTGCGAGGCGTTGCGTTTGAGTTTTGCGGTTTTGCTGCGATGTCTCATCGGGTGCTTCCTTTTTTAAAGTGTGCGGGTGAATTGGTTAGTCGTCGAGGTTCTGGGCGATCAGATCGGCAAGGCCGACCGGAGCTTCATCTTCCACACCGAGGCGCGGTCCGCGGGTGGCGGCGGCTGGGCCGGAAAGCAGCGAGGGTTCGAAGGTCATTCCGAGGCCGAGGCCGAGTTCGACGAGCTTGTCCTTGATCTCGTTGAGCGACTTCTTGCCGAAGTTGCGGTACTTGAGCATCTCGGCTTCGGACTTCATCGCGAGTTGGCCGACGGTGGTGATGTTCGCGTTGTTGAGGCAGTTGGCGGCACGCACCGAGAGTTCGATTTCGTTGACCGACATATTGAGAAGCTTCTTGAGCGCGGCGTTTTCCTCGCTGGATTCGGCCGGTGCTTCTTCGAAGTCCACTGCGTTTTCGTCGTAATTGACGAAGACGTCGAGGTGGTGGCGGAGGATGGCGGAGGCCTGGAGCAACGCGTCCTGCGGCGTGATGCGACCATCGGTCCAGATGTCGAGCACGAGCTTGTCGAAGTCGGTCATTTGGCCGACCCGGGTCGTTTCCACGGAATATTTCACGCGGGTGACCGGCGAGAAGATCGAGTCGATGGCGATGACGCCGAACGGCTGGTCCTTGCGCTTGTTTTCATCGCCGGTGGAGAAACCACGGCCGACGCGCACTTCGAATTCGCAATCGAACTTCACCTTCTTGTCGAGGGTGCAGATGACCTGGTCCTTGTTGACCACGTCGTAGATGTGGTCGCCGGTGATGTCACCTGCGGTGATCACGCCTTCCTTCTCGACCTTGATCGTGAGGATGCGGGGTTCCTTTTCATTGTGGTTGAATTTCACCTTCTTGAGGTTGAGCACGATGTCCGTGACATCCTCGACCACGCCGGGGAGGCTGGAAAATTCATGCTGCACGCCGGCGATGCGGACCGAGGTGATGGACGCGCCTTCCAGCGAGGAGAGGAGCACGCGGCGGAGCGAGTTGCCGATGGTGTGGCCGTATCCACGCTCGAAGGGTTCGGCGATGAATTGGGCGTAGGTATCGGTGGCGGTTTCCTCGTTGCGGACGAGGCGGTTCGGGAGCTCGAAACGAGCAAGTTTAACGGCTGACATGTGTGTTTTCGGTTGCCGGGTTACCCTCCAGCGGGCGGAATCACCACGGAAATGCGGCGAAGCGGAGGACCTACGGCGTGCTTGGAAAGCCCGCGGGGCGGGAATCAATGACGGCTTCGAGCAGCTTGCAAAGCATTTTTTGCGCTTCAGGGAGGAAAAAATCGGCCGATTTGGCCATTCCGGCGAAAAAATCGCTAGATTTTCTAGCAGAACGGGTGCATCTGTTGATCGCACTCAACCATTACCCCTATGAAATCGAAGAAAAATCTGACCCGTTTCACCTACGAAAGTGCGGCATTCGAAGGCTGGCGCCTCTGCATCAGTAGGGCCGGAACCACCTTTACCCGCTACTTCCCGGACAAAAAATTCGGTGGCGGCAAGAAGTCACTTGTGGCGGCTGAAAAAACCCTTGTGGAGCTCAAGGCCCTCATCGACGGCTCCAGGAAGGTGGACGGCAAGCTGAGCCCGACGACCATCAAGAAGGCGGAGAAACTGCTCGCCGAAGCCGTTTAATCCCGTTGCCGGGGAGGAATTTCCTCTGGAAATCCCCGGCGGCGGAATGTTCCGTCATGGCTGGAGCATCGGTGATCCACTGGTTTCGCCGCGATCTGCGGGTCGCGGACAATTCAAGCTTGCTCCAAGCCGCCGGCTCCGGACTGGCGGTCATCCCCGTGTATCTTCTCAGTTCCTGGCAAGCCACGCATGCTTGGACCGGGCCCAATCGACAGCATTTCCTCTGCGCCTGCCTTGAATCCCTGGCTCGCAACCTCGAAACCATCGGCGGCCGCCTGATTATCCGCCATGGCGATGCCGTCGCCAACCTGCGCGATTTGATCCGGGAAACCCATGCCGTGGCGGTCCACTTCAACGCCGACCCCGACCCCTTCGGCAAATCCGTCGAAAGCCAAGTGCGCGCGATGTGCGCGGAATTGGGAGTCGAGTGCCACGCCCACGAGGACGTCTCGCTGCACCATCCGAATCAGGTTTTGACCCAGAGTGGCCAACCCTACAAAGTTTACACCCCTTACAGTCGCAATTGGCTGGCCCTGCCAAAAGCCACACCGGGCGGCAAACCATCGGCGCTCAGGACTCCAGCGAAACTTGTTTCACTGCCGCTGCCCACACTGGCGCACTGGGGCTTGCGAGCGCCGCATGCCCGCATGCCCGAACCTGGCGAACGCGCGGCCCGGGAGCGCCTGAAACGCGCCGTGAACGGTAAAATCCAGGCCTACGCCGTCACACGCGATCTTCCGGCGGCGGACGGCACCTCACGCCTGTCGCAGGACCTGCGCTTCGGCCTGCTCTCGATCCGCACGGTGTTCGCCGAAGCGATGAAGGCGCGTGCCGCCGCCGATGCCGCCGGTCGTGCGGGAATCGATGTCTTCATCAGGGAACTCGCCTGGCGCGAGTTTTACTTTGCCATCCTCCACCACTTTCCGAACGTGCTCGACGAGGAGTTCAACGCCGACTGGCGCGGACTTCCCTGGGACGAACCCGGCCCATTGTTGGAACTCTGGAAACAAGGCCGCACCGGCTTTCCGATCGTCGATGCCGGGATGCGCGAGCTGCTCGCCACCGGCTTCATGCACAACCGCGTGCGCATGATCACCGCGATGTTTCTCACCAAGGATCTGCACCTTGATTGGAAACTCGGTGAATCCCACTTCATGCAGCACCTCTTGGACGGCGAGATCGCCTCCAATAACGGCGGCTGGCAGTGGTCGGCCGGCACAGGCGCGGATGCCGCCCCGTATTTCCGCATCCAGAATCCATGGTCGCAGACTGCCCGCTACGATCCCGCCGGGGCTTACATCAAACGCTGGGTGCCCGAGCTCGCGGAGCTTCAGCCCTCACTTTTCACCGAGCCACCGAAGGACGGCCGAGCGCTCGCTCCCGGCTATCCCCTGCCCTGCCTCGATCACAAAACCGAGCGCGAGCGCACCCTGGCAATCTTCAAACGCCACCGCGCCGCAGCCCGACGCTGAGAATCACCCTGTCACGGTCTCGGGTGCTAGAGTGCTTGAGCCGCCTGTTTCATCAAGCGTTCCGCCAGCGCCTTGAGATCCTCCACCGGAATGGCGAAGCTCTCGGCGCGGTTGGCGCGGGCGATGTTCATGCCAAGGCATCGCCCGTCGAGATCGAGCACAGGCCCGCCGGTCACCCGGCTGCTGCCGAGAATGTCGTGCTGCATCACTCGCGGAAAGCCGCTGCGGCGTCTGGAATAATCGCCGCTCATCATGTCGTTGCGGTTCATGGTGTCGGTGAACATTTCGCCCTTGGCGGAGAGGCGGACTTCCGCGGTAAACTCGCGCTTGCCGCGGCGACATGTGACTTTCACCGTGGTCCCGGCCTTGCGGTCCTTCAAGGCCTCCGCGATGTCCTCAATCTTCGCGATTTTCTTGTCGCCGATGGCAAGAATCACATCGCCCTTCTCCAAGCCGGCTTGTTGCGCGCCGCTCCCATCGGCGAGGTCTTGGACCTCCAGTTCCTTGCCCTTCACATTGAGCACCACCCCCAGCGCGGCCCCGCCCGCAGTGGGGATTTCCCGGATTTTCGCGCTGACGATTCCTGCAAGAGCGCGGCGCTTGGTGCGGGAAGTCGCGCCATTGGCGATCACCCATGTCCCCTGCGGCACCCCGCTGGTGGGCGCGAAAACCACTGGAACCAGATTGGCAGCCTCGATCTTCAGCAGCGCCACATCCCACTCCGGATCGGTGGCGAGGATCCTGACGTCCTCGTAACCCGCGCGGTCCACCGTCACCGAAAGTTTTTGCAGTTCCGCCACCTCGCTGGCTTTGGCGAGAATGTGGCCGTCGGCGGAAATGACCACGCCGTAGCCCATCTCCTTGCGGCCATCGAGAATCACCGCACTCGAAGCCTGCAAGACCGCACGCTGGGACTCGAACACCGCCGTCACGGCGGGGCCGGTCGTGCGATAGGCCGACTCCAGGCTCTGCTGTGCCGGCAATGCACTCGCCAGAAGCGCGGCGATGAGGGGGACCATTCTGTTAGCGTTCACCGAGTTCGAGGGTGAGGGTTTCGCGTTTGCCCTTGCGCTCGAGCTCCAGGGTGAGCTCGTCGCCGGCGGACATTTCCTTCAACAAATCCCGCATTTGGTCCCGCGTTTCGAGCGGCGTGCCATTGAGCGAGAGCAGGATATCGCCCTCCTTGATGCCCGCCGCCTGTGCGGGTGTCTGGTTGCCGACCTTGGTCACCCGCAGGCCGCCGCCATCCCGGGCATCGGTGGCCAGCCCGAGAAAGCCGCTGCCTTTGACCGGCTTTTGGGCGAAGGGCCCCTCGCCGATGAACTCGCCCGCCAACAACCGCTCCCAGTTTTCGAGAAACCCGCTCATCGGCACGTGCATGTTCACCTGGAGTTGCTGGCCGACCCGCGAATGGATGCCCACCAGCTTTCCAGTTAGATCAAACAAGGGGCCGCCCGAATCGCCGCCGATCAGGATGCAGTCCGACTGAAAGGTCGCATTGGCGATGCGCACCAGGCGTCCGAGCCGCACCACCGAGCCACGGTCCTTGTCAAAACCGCCGGAATGGCCGAGCGCGAACACCCAGTCACCGAGACGGGCACCATGGTCGCGGTCGATTTCCACGAAGGGATACACACCCGCATCGGTGATACGGATCATGGCGGCATCGGTATCGGCCACCAGTCCAAGTGTCCGCGCCTCATGGCGGGTGCCGTCCTCCAGAATCACGGTGACTTTCCTGTTCACGCCGGTGCTGACGTGAGCTGCCGTTAGAATCAAACCATCTGCGGAAACGATCACGCCGCTGCCGGAGCCTTCCTTGAGTTCGATGCCGACGGTCGCCGCGCGGGCCCGGGGCAGCGCGGCGACCAGCGCCGACTGGATCGTCTCGATGTCCCTGCGGTTTTCCGGCGCCTTCTTGTCGTTCACATAAGGCCGGCCCTCCGC
>JBGSUP010000154.1:0-2911 GCA_041753485.1 Akkermansiaceae bacterium | reverse complement strand
TCGCCGCCGCAGACCAGGCGGCGGCCACCCGGGAGATCCTCCGCACCCGGCCCTACATCGATCCGGCGCGCGTCGGCATCTGGGGGCACAGCGGCGGCGGCTCCATGAGCCTGCATGCCATCTTCCGCGAGCCCGACATCTACCGCACCGCGATGGCCCTCTCCTTCGTCGCCAACCAACGCTTCTACGATACGATCTATCAGGAGCGCTACATGGGACTGCCCGATGACAACGAAGCCGGATACACCGACGGTTCTCCCATCACCCACGCATCCAAATTGCAGGGAAATCTCCTGCTGGTCTATGGCACCGGCGACGACAACTGCCACTATCAGAACTTTGAGGTATTGGTCAACGAACTCATCAAACTGAACAAGCATTTCTCCATGATGTCCTATCCCAACCGCTCGCATTCCATCGACGAAGGTGAGAACACCAAACGCCACCTCTACGAAACCCTCACCCGCTATCTGATAGAAAAACTTCCCGTTCACTCCCCTTCCCTTGATTGACTGACATGTCCCATCAATCCACCCCGTTCGCCAACCTGGCGCGAATCGCCGCCGGCGCGCCGGGAAATCACAGCAGCCTCTACTGGCGCATTCGGTTCTCCGTCCACGATCAGGTGGTCTTGATAGAAATCCCCACCGCGACCGGCACCGAATCCACGTTGATCCTCCGCGACATCGAAATGGACCGCGCACGCCAATCCGCACGGGTCGATCGCGTCGCCTGCCCGGCGGATTTCACTCCCGCAGGCGGCCTGTCAGGAGATCGGGAAACCGCGAATGCCCAGGCCGCTGCGGAATGCCTGCGGCGCGCCGGAGTCACCCGGGCGGTGGGAGATCGCACGCTACCACTCATCTTCGCCGACTTCGCCCGGCAAGCCGGCATCACAATCGACTGTGACACCGAGCAGTGGGTGAAGGAACGTCGTCAAAAAACCGCCGGGGAGATCGAGCACCTCCGCGAAGCCCAGCTTGTCACCGAACAAGCCGTACGAATGGCCTGCGAGTTGATCGCCTCCGCCAGCGCCCGCCGCGATGGCGTGCTTTTGCACAAGGGCACACCGCTGACCTCCGAGCGGGTCCGCGCGGCGGTGGATCACTGGCTGTTGGATCGGGATTTCATCAATCCCACCGCCATCATCGCCGGCGGACCCGCGGCTGCGGATTGCCACTACATGGGGGCTGGCGTACTCCGCACCGGGGAACCCGTGATTGTGGATATTTTCCCGCGCGATCGCCGGACCCGCTACAACGGCGACTGCACCCGCACCGTCGTGCATGGAGACATTCCCGATGAAGTCAAACGCATGCACGCCGCCGTCCGTGCCGCCAAGGCAGCTGCGGAAAAGACCGTGGCGATCGGTGTCACCGGTGAGACGGTGCACCTCGCAACGATCCAAGCACTCCGCGACGCGGGCTATGGCTTCGGCCTGCCCGACGGGACCACGCCGCTTTCCGACTGCGCCCTCACCCACGGCACCGGACACGGCATCGGCCTTGATGTGCATGAACCGCCCTTGCTGGACATCAAAGGCCCACCGCTTCTTGCTGGCGAAGTCCTGACCATTGAGCCAGGCCTTTACCGCCGTGACCTCGGCGGCGTCCGCATCGAAAATATGGTTCTTGTCAATGAGCACGGATGCGAGAACCTGAACACGCTTCCCGACGGACTCAGTTGGTAATAGCAAATGATTGTCAGCATATTCAACGACGTGATCGGCCCCGTGATGCGCGGGCCTTCCAGCTCACATTGCGCCGCCGCACTGCGCATCGGACGGCTTGCGCGCGATCTGATGGATCAGGATTTCCACGAGGTGCTCGTCGAGTTCGACCGCCAGGGTTCACTGCCGACCACCCACGAAAGCCAGGGTTCGGACATGGGCTTGTTCGGTGGCCTGATGGGCTGGGATGCGGCGGACGAACGCCTGCCCGATTCGCCGCAGGCCCTGCGGGATACCGGCGTCAACATCCGCATCGAGACCGTGGACACCGGCGACGAGCATCCGAATACTTACCGGCTCACGCTGCGCAATCAGCAGGGAGAACAACATACCATCATCGCCATCTCCACCGGCGGCGGCATGATGGAAATCCTCAATCTCGACGGCCATGCGGTCTCCATGTTCGGCGATTGTCATCAGACTCTGTTAGCTGTCATCGGCGATGGGACGGACCTCGTCCATCGCATCACGGCATTGGACGGGGTGGATGAGGTTTTGCTCCACGAGCATTGCGGCAAGCAACTCGTGGAAGTGAAGGCCGCGCATTTTCTGAGCGATGCCACCATCACGGAACTGCGCGAAATTTGTCCGATCCTATCCGTTAAACGCCTTGCACCGGTGCTGCCGGTCACCTCCCGCAAGGAGACCCGCGTGCCCTTCACCACCTGCGATGAAATGTTGGCATACGACGCGGGCCGGAACATCCCGCTGTGGAAGCTGGCTGCGGAATACGAAATGGCCCGCGGCAACCTAACTGAAACGGAAGCCATCGCGAAAATGGTGGAGATCGTCCGCATTCTTCGCCGCTCCATCGCACAAGGCATCGCAGGCACGCAATACGACGACCGCGTGCTCGGCCACCAGAGCGGCAGGTTTCAGGAGCTCATGCAGGCCGGGCGACTGCTCAACGGCGGCGCGCTCAACCGCATTGTGCTTTACGTCACGGCGCTGATGGAAGTGAAAAGCTCGATGGGTGTGATCGTGGCCGCGCCCACCGCAGGTGCCTGCGCCGCACTGCCAGGCGCGGTGATCGCCATGGCCGAGGAAATGAATTTGCCCGAGGAAACCATGGCGAGGGCATTGTTGGCCAGCGGTCTGATCGGCACCTTCATCGCCACCCGCTGGACCTTTGCCGCGGAAGTCGGCGGCTGCCAGGCGGAAGGCGGCTCGGCAGCCAGCATG
>JBGSUP010000153.1:0-2536 GCA_041753485.1 Akkermansiaceae bacterium | reverse complement strand
GGGCGCGCGGAGGATGCCGGAGGGCAGCGAGAAATCGAGGATCACGAGCCGTCCGCCGGGTTTGAGCACACGCAGCATTTCCCTGAGCGCGGCCGGATAGTCGGCCATGTTGCGCAGGCCGAAGGCCACGGTGACGACGTCGAATTTCCCGTCCGGGAACGGCAGTTGCAGGGCGTCTGCAACAAGGGTGCGCGCCACTCCCCGGCTGGCGGCGTGGGCGATCATTTCGGCGCAGAAATCCGAGGCGATCACCTCGCAATCCTGGCACTGGTCCTGGATTTCCAGCGCCAGGTCCCCGGTGCCGGAGGCCACGTCGAGCAGCCGTGCGGGCTTCCATTTCCGGATCCGCGCGGTGACCACCTTGCGCCACCAGATGTCCGCGCCGCAGCTCAAGACGTGATTGGTGAGCACGTAGCGGTCGGCGATCCGGGCGAACGCGTCGCGGACGTAGGCGGCATCTTGCATGGCGTGAGCTTTGGGGTGGATCGGCTGGGAATCAAGCGGCGGGATTGATGAATTCACCTACGCCGCGATGGGCAAAGCGGCAACAAAGGATGAGGCGTTCCACCAATTTACGAATCCTCTGGATCTGGCATCTTGGAATCGTCCGATGCGACTGGGTGGCTTTTCGGAAAATATCCGCGATTTGAGTCCCTCTGATTAGGTCGGATGAAACAAAAGAAAGGTCGGCCAATCCGGCTGCCGGCGGTCGGATTGGTGGATTGGCCAAAGCCCGCACCGGAGCAGAAAGGCAAGATCATGAACATGCTCACTAAATTCAAACCGTTTGGAAAAACGGAGGCGCTCGACCTGTTTCGGCCATCCATGCGGATGGATCCGCTGCGCGAGATGGAGGAAATCATGCGCAACATGCAACGGACCTTCCCAAGCTGGCTGGCGAAACCCGAGGAATCGATGACGCTTGCAGATTGGACACCCTCGGTGGACATCGGCGAAAACGACAAGGAATACATCGTCAAAGCCGAACTCCCTGAAGTGAAGAAGGAAGACATCAAGGTGAATATCGACGAGGGAACCTTGTCGATCAGCGGCGAACGCAAGGTGGAGAAAGAGGAAAAGGGAACGAAGTTCCACCGGGTGGAGCGGGCCTATGGCCGCTTCGAACGTTCCTTCTCGCTGCCGGATGAGACCGACGCCGACAAGATCACCTCGGAATACAAGGATGGCATCCTGACGGTTCATTTGCCGAAAAATCCAAACGCAAAACCCGCCAGCCACGCGATCCCCGTCAACTGAGGCATGCGTTTTCCGCAGGCATGCCTGTCATGGGCGCATGCAGGAAAAGGAAGAAGGCCGCCGTGATTCCCCCCCACTGGCAGCAATGCCGGTGTCCCCCCACCGGCGGCCGAATTCCCGCTCAATCGGGCGCTTTTTCGGCGGGCTTCTGTTCTTGGGAGAAATCCGCATCGGTTAGAATCTGGATGGGAATGTTCTGGATGTTGGTGTTCGAGCGGTAGGCGTCCGCCGCGAGACCTTTTTCAAGCACGAGTCCCGGCCCCCGATTGAGGGATGCCTGATTGCCGGTCATCGCCAGAGCGCCGGCGGCGGCGCGGATCACAAAGCCACCCAGCAAGTTGGCGCGGGCGGCGTTGTTCTGGATTTTCCCGGACCCCGCGCTTCCGAGCACCATGCCGAACTCGCGGTTGGCGATGAGTTGATTGCCCTCGATGAATGCGGCGGCGGCCCGGTTGTCGGCGTGGATTCCATTGCGGCTGTTGCCCTCGCAGCGGTTGTTGACGAGGGTGACGGAGGCTCCGTTCCATGACTCGATGCCGTGCTCGAAGTTGCCGAGCGATTCAGAATCTCTGATCTCAAGCCGGCTGTCAGCACCCATCGCGGCGGCACCGTTCCAGCCGTTATCGGCGAAGCGGCAGCGGTTGGCCACGGCCTCACCGCCTTCGATCACCGCCAACCCATGGCCGCTCGCCTCGCTGAAACGGCAGTCCACAAAGGTCACACCACCACCCCTCACGAGCGCCGCGGCGAAACGCTCGGTGCCATCAGCCAGGAACGACTCGTGGCGGAAGGCGATCCCGGTGATGCGGGCTCCCTTCGCGCCCGGACCGATGGTGATCGGGCAACCAGCGGTCGGCGCGCATTCAATGACCGTCTTCAAGGAACCCGCGCCTTGGAGATCGATGGCGGCGTTGACGACGAGCGGGCCTTTCCACGATTGCTCGGCAATCACGATGCGGTCGCGGTCGCGTGCGGCAGCCAGCGCCTCGGCGGGCGTTGCGAAGTCTCCCGGCACCCGGAAGCTGCGGGTGTAAGATGCCATTTTTTCGAGCAATGCCGCGATTTCCGCGTTGTCGGGTGCCAGCGACGCCGCCTCTCTCAGCCAATCGAGCGCCTCCTGGTCAAACTGCCCGTGATCGCGGGCGGCGGCCTGCCGCAAAAGCTCTGCGGCGCGTGCCTGGTCGGCCGTTTGTTTTGCCAATGCCGCGGTGCCATCCGCGAGGATGGTTGCCGCGTCGCGATCATTGGAATCGGCGGCAAGCATCCGGCGCGCGGCGGC
>JBGSUP010000152.1:0-2145 GCA_041753485.1 Akkermansiaceae bacterium | reverse complement strand
CGGGTGTCGTCGATGGTTTCGGTGTTCGTCACGTCGCCGCGTTTTTCGAGCACGAGCTGCATCATGTCGCCGATGTATTCGCCGGGAACCATGATATAGACATTCACGACGGGCTCGCGGATTTCCTGGATGCCTTGCGGGTCGGGGAAAAGCGTCGGGTTGTCGATGATGCGCTCGGTGCCATCGGTCATCGTGACATTGTAAATCACTGACGGATAGGTGGAGATGACATCCATGTCGAACTCGCGGCGGAGGCGCTCCTGGATGATTTCCATGTGGAGCAGGCCGAGGAAGCCGCAGCGGAAACCAAAGCCGAGCGCCGTGGAACTTTCCGAGGAATAGGTGAAGGCGGGGTCGTTGATCTGGAGCTTGCCCATCGCCATTTTCAGCGCCTCGTAGTCGGAGGAATCGACCGGATAGATTCCGGAGAATACCATCGGCTGGATTTCCTTGTAGCCGGGAAGCGCCTCGGGGCACGGGTGGGTGTTGTCGGTCATCGTGTCGCCGACCTTCACCTCGCTGGCGGATTTCATGTTGGCGATGACGTAGCCGACGTCGCCGGCTGATAGAACTTCGCGGGGGCTCATCTTCGGAGTGAAGACGCCGACTTCCTTGACCTCGTAAGTTTTCCCGGTGGCCATGAGTTTCACACGCTGGCCTTTTCTCACTGTTCCAGAGAAAACGCGGACGTAGGAGACGACACCGCGGTAGGTGTCGTAAAGGGAATCGAAGACCGAGCAGCGCAGCAGCTTGTCCGGATTTTCCTCCGGCGCGGGAACGCGGGCGATGATGGCTTCGAGGATTTCCTCGATGCCGATGCCGTTTTTGGCGGAGGCGGGAATGCAATCCTCAGCGGGGATGCAAAGGATTTCCTCAAGCTGCCGCTTGCACTTCGCCACATCGGCGGCGGGGAGGTCGATCTTGTTGAGGACGGGGATGATCGTGAGGTTCTGCTCGGTGGCGAGGTGGAGGTTCGCCACGGTCTGGGCCTCCACGCCTTGCGCGGCATCGACCATCAGGATCGCGCCCTCACAAGCGGCAAGGGCGCGCGAGACCTCGTAGGAGAAATCGACGTGCCCGGGGGTGTCGAGCAGGTTGAGTTTGTAGGTCTTGCCGTCGCGCGCCGTGTATTCCATCGCGACGGGGTGGGACTTGATGGTGATGCCCTTCTCGCGCTCGAGGTCCATCGAGTCGAGCTGCTGGGCGGTGCTCTCGCGCATGGTAACGGTGCTGGTCATTTCCAGCAGGCGGTCCGAAAGCGTGGTCTTTCCGTGGTCGATGTGGGCGATAATCGAGAAATTGCGGGTCAGCTCGGTGGACATGGGAAAAAGTGAAAATTCGGCGCGGCGCGGAGAGGAAAAGCAGGATTTCGCCGACAAGGCACTAAAAATCAGGACCGGGACGGAAGCGAGCCAAAGGAACGGCCGGGAAGACATGCGGCGATTCATGGACCAAGGGCGATCATGGCTTCGGACGTGTCCACTTCAGTCCGGTTCCGAATCGCTCTGCCCATGGCACGGCCAAGGGAAAGATTTCCGCATTCTCTCATTGGCGATTCATTGGCACGGCGGACGGATTCCGCCGCTGTTCGGCCCATGGCAAGGCCGCCCAAACCGCTTCTTGACGTGCAAATTGCCAAATGCCAGCTTGGCTGCCATGAAACTCACGCTCGATAAGATAAACCGGGTGGTGGTTCCATAGGGGTTGCGTGATCGTTTTGATCTCAAACCCGGCGACTCACTCGAAGTCACGCTCGATGCCGATAGGCCAGCGGTTTGGGCTTTCGGATTGCCAGCACGCCGTCCAGTGTGCGCCGGGCATGGCGAGTTGCGAACATTGTGGCACGCAGTTTTCCGCGAAGACGGCGGAGGACCGGTTTTGCTGCCGGGGCTGCGAGTATGTGGCGGAGTTGATTTCCGAGCAGGGATTCGAGCGGTTTTACGATTTGAAGCAGGGGCTGGCGTTGGCACCGGTGCGAAGCCGGCCATTCGAGGAGCATGATTTTTCATGGTTGCCGGGAAAGGTGGCGGAGGCCGAGCGGAAGGCCGAGGCGCAGGGCGGTGAGGCGCGGCTGGATCTGGGCTTGGAGGGGATTTCATGTGTCGGCTGTGTTTGGCTGGTGGAGAAATTGTTCACGCGGCATCC
>JBGSUP010000151.1:0-6127 GCA_041753485.1 Akkermansiaceae bacterium | reverse complement strand
GGGCGAATTCGATCTCGGCCCCCAGTTGCGCGGCGCGGCCCGCGCTGTCCCGCGCGATCGCGGCTTCCAGTGCTTCCAGCCGTTTCGGCGTGTGATGGAAATGCGGGATGGTCTCATGCAGCCGCCCGCCACCGAGGGTGGCGGCCAGTTTCTGGAACTCGCCGAAGGCGCGCGCCGCCTGAAACGCCTGTTCATCGGTTTCAAGTTCATCATAGCCGCGGGCACCCTCGATGAACGGATAGACGCGCCAGTAATTGCCTTCCGGGTCCAACGCGTAAGGCTTGCCATCGACGGACGGGATGCAGGTGAGCGTGCGGCGGTGCGCTTCCGGATTGCCTTCCGCCTTGAGGGCGGCCAGCGCGTGGCGGGTGACACGATCCACGTTTTCCATCAGTTTCACCGGATCCTTGAACACATGGTGGTTGATGCGCTGCACCACATGCCGCACCCGCTGCCCGGCCTGGTCGAAGGTCGCGCAATAGGTGTCATTGATGTGACCCGAACCATGCGGATGCGCGTGAATGAAATCGGCACGCATGTCGAACAGCGCGGCGACCGCACGGATGTCGTGAAGAACGGGAAAAGCGGACACGTGGATGATGAGGGATGGTGGATCAGATCAGTTTCGCCGGATACTCGCCGGCGGCGATCAAATGACGGATCGACTCCACCACAAACGGCTTGTCGGCGGGGTAGGTCACCCCGAACCATGAACCGGTCGTTTTCAAGACCTGGCACCGGGCGTGGCCATCCTGAATCAGATGGTCCACCACCGTCGGAATGTAGCACTCGGACTTCAATTGATCGCCGGATTCTCTCAGGAAACGGGTGAAACCCTCCTCAAGCTGGGCGAAAAACGTCGGCCCAAAGGCCCAGAAATTCATCGAAACCAGCGACCCGGCCGGAACAATGCGGCGCTCGCCGTCGAGTGCGGTGCCACGCACCAGACCGTCGCTCTCGCGCTCGATGTCGAGGTATTCCTCGACCTCGGTGAGGAAGCCCCGCCCGTCGATGCCGCAGATGCCGCGATTGACGCGGCCGTGGTCCGAGAGGGTGTTTTCCAGCGGGTAGCTGACCATGGCGAGCGCCCCGGCGGAGTCAACCGGGAGGCTTTCGAAAAAGGCCGCCGCGCGTCGATAGGCGTCGCGGCCATAGAAGTCGTCGGCATTGATGACGGCGAAGTGGCCGGTCACCGCATGGCGCGCGGCACGCACGGCATGGGCGGTGCCCCACGGTTTCTCGCGGCCCTCCGGCACGCTGAAACCCGCTGGCAGGTCATTGAGACGCTGGAATGCGTAGTCCACCTCGATCCGGCCGGCGAAACGCGCGCCAATCCCGGTTCGGAAGGCCTCGGCGAAGTCCTCGCGGATGATGAAAACCACACGCCCGAAGCCGGCGCGGATCGCGTCATGGACCGAATAATCCAGCACGGTTTCGCCGTTGGGGCCCATCGGATCGATTTGTTTGAGGCCGCCATAGCGGCTGCCCATGCCGGCGGCGAGAACGAGAAGGGTTGGTTTCATGCTGGATTGGAACGCAATGCGCCCGCCCCATGCCAATTCCCGCGGCATCTGACAACCCCTGAGATTGATTGCTGACTACTCCGCCAACCGGATCACCAGCTTTCCGGGCTCGACCTTGAATTCCTCGATGCCCGAGATGCCGCCCTTGCCACCTCCCAGCACCTCCCCTAACAAATCATGACCTTTGAGGCCGCCCAGCCAGTCGTTGGGCAGCGAAATGCCCCAGACCGTGAGGTCGTCCAGGATGAACGCCGCCTTGCCGGGCACCTCGCTGACAAGGAAGCGGGCGCGTGCTTTGAGGCGCTTGCCGCCGACAAGCGGCAGGCCGGGGTCGAGATCGGTTTCGATCCGGGCGTGGATGGCGTTGGTGGCGAGTTGGAAACTCACGCACTTGCCGAGACTGGTGTTCTGGTTGAGCAAACCGTTGAGTTCACGCTCGGTGAGAATGATCTCCTTGCTGCCCTTTTCGTATGCCGGTTCGGCGGGCTTCTGAATCGCCTTGACCTTTGCCTCGACCACCGACTTTTCCTCCGCACTGAGTTCGACCGGGCGGATTGGCCGGTTGTGCCACCACCACAGCCCGCCGAGCACCAAGGCGAGCACCGCGAGAACGATGGCGATTTTGGTCAGTAGTGAGCCTTTTGGCTCCGCGGAGGAGGGGTTGTCAGACATGGGTTCACGTTAGCGGGAACTTGGGTTGCGTCCATCCGGAAGACGGATGGGACTTTAAGCCTTTGAAAGCGTTCAAAAAGCCCTGCTCAAGGAGCTTTTGGAGCAAACACCGGCAGAAACACCGACTTGTCATCCGAACCCGCCGGACTTGAGGCTTGCTCCTCACCATTTCTACCTTGCAACACGCTGCCATAGGAAGTGATGCCGCGCAGGCCGACCATCAGGTTTTTCTTGTGATTCGGGTCGAGTTTCTTGGCTGCATCAGTGGCGACGCTCCATGCGATCTTGTTCAAGCCGTCCTTCGCCTCGTCGGACTTGTAGCTACGGAGCGATGGCACATGGCAGAGGAAAACTATCGTATCCGCGCCATCGTGACAATAGGTGAGGAAATCCCCACCGGTCATCAGGTTCTTCTTGCTGCCACCCGTAAACAAGGCCTCGGTCATCGCTTTCATGGCGGATGAAAACCCGGCGGCGGAGGCTTTTGCCGCATCGCTGTTGCCGTGCGTCGCGCCCTTGCTTTTGGAGCTGATCAGGTTGTCGGCGGCATCGAACTCCTTGTATCCCGGCTTGGCCGCCTCCTTGGCGGCCGCACCCTCGCCGATGGCTCCCAGCAACATCACCGGCACGGCCAAAACTCCCAGAATCCATGTCCAGGCCTTCGCCGGGATGAAAAACAGCCCGTGCTTCGGATTGAGAACCACCTGCTGGCCATTCGATGGATCAACCAGGATCTTCGGCTGTTTCGGATAGATCATCTTCCACAAGCCCCAGTTGCCCAGTGCCGCGAGAGCAAGCCCGAGGCCCGGCCCCGCCACGGAATGCCCCATAGCACCGGAGATGGCGGTTCCCACAATGATTCCTAAAATCGCCACCAAGGGGATCAAAATTCCAAGTCCGCTCCAGATGATCATGATGTCAGTGTGTTCTTGCTGATTTTCCGAATTGCTTGATCCAATCGGACGGTCGCGACGAGTCAATCCTGATTGCTGACTCGGCACCGGGAAAAATCGGACGATTCAAGGTTCCCAAAGCGCCATCATGCGGTTACGGTTTTTGAAAGGTTTTCCCATCACGCCGCCTCTCATTCACCGGCATCCCCTTGATGAACCCCGGAAATCACAGTCATCATTACTCCGCCCGCATCGCGCTCGGCCTGCGGCTCAGGCACTGGCGTTTGAGCCAGGACCTTAATATCGCCCTTGCCGCCGGCCAACTCGGCGTCTCCACCGCCACCTGGGGCCACTGGGAAACCGGCGAACACCTGCCCTCCGGCGACCTGCTGCTCGCCATCGAGGATCTCACCGGCATCCCGCTCCACGTGCTCTTCTGCCCGCATCTCGACTCCTGCCCCCACGCCCAAGCCGTCCATACGCCACCGCTCAACCAGCCCTGCTGCCATTGCGGGGCTTCCACCGCCGACCAGCCGTCCCTCCCCGGAGCCACTGCCTGATCATCGTGGGATGGGCTTCCAGCCCGTCTCAAATGGCGGGCATCTTGCCTGCCTGGGTGGCTTGTCCGTGGAAAATCCAGGCTGGAAGCCCGAAGGCCGAAACAGCCTGGAAGGCCATTCTCCAGATTCAACCCGCCCCGTGCCCACGGCCCGGAATTTCTACGACAAATAGAAATCGTTTTCTTGCGTGCCATCCGGATTAGGAATTATATTTTCCACTACTGGACAAGTCCTTTGTTAGATCATCCCCCCGTCGTTCAGGCACCAGACCTCTCCAGTGGCATCCCCACCCCCTGGAGTTATGAAAACGACAAGTCTCTCCCGCTCGTCTGATCCCTCCCCCCGATCCGCCGCGGCATTCGTCCGGCACACGGTTTCCAAAAACCGCAACACCCACCGCTGGCTCGCAACCGCCGCTATCGTCGCGGCGCTGGCGGGCACTTCGCCCGCCCAAGTCCCGCAGCTCATCAACTACCAGGGCCGCGTCGCGGTCGGTGGGGTGAACTTCGAGGGCCCCGGCCAGTTCAAGTTCGCGCTCGTCAATGCCGATTCCCCCCCCGCGATTTATTGGCTCAATTCCGCCGACACCACCCCGGAGGACGGCGTGCCCGACGCCGCCGTGGAACTCACGGTGACCAAGGGCCTCTACTCGGTCCTGCTCGGTGAGAACATGACCGCTATTCCCGCCGCCGTCTTCACATACCCCGACGTCCGCCTGCGCGTCTGGTTCGACGACGGCACCCACGGTTTCCAACTCCTCTCGCCCGACCAGCGCATCGCCGCCGTCGGCTACGCGATGATGGCGGGAAACGTGCCGGATGGGGCGATCACCTCGGCCAAGATCGCCAGTGGCGCGGTGACGGGGGCCAACATCGCCAGCGGAACCATTACCGGCACCCAGCTTGCCAGTGGCGCGTCAGCAGCAAACCTGAACGCGGGTGGCCAAAGCGGCGTGGCCGGCGGTGGCCTGGTCCTCTCAGCCGATCCCAGCAACAGCAATCTTGCCAATGCCGGCTATGTGAAACTCGGACGATTGGACCTGGGCGATGGATGGGACCAGGGAGCGGGCGGTTCGCCCCCCGGAGCGCGCACCCGACACACGGCGGTGTGGACGGGCAGCGAGATGATCGTCTGGGGCGGCCGCCGCTTCACCAGTAATTTCAACGACGGCGGGCGCTACAATCCGACATCGAACAACTGGACCGCGCTACCCTCCACCGGCGCGCCCATAGGGCGTGCCTATCACACAGCAATATGGACTGGCAGCGAGATGATCGTCTGGGGCGGCAGCAACTTCAGCGGTTGTTTGAACAACGGTGGGCGCTACAATCCGACATCGAACACTTGGACCGCGCTGACCACCACCGCCGCGCCCGCCGCCCGCCGCTACCACACCGCAGTGTGGACGGGCAACATGATGATCGTGTGGGGAGGTGACGACCTCGGCTCAAATCCTTTTAACACTTTGGGACTGTATAATCCCGCGTCGAACACATGGACTGCCGCAACCACCGCCGGCGCGCCCGCCGCACGTTACGATCACACGGCGGTGTGGACTGGCAGCGAGATGATCGTCTGGGGCGGCCTTGACAGCGGCTTTTTAAACGACGGCGGGCGCTACAATCCGACATCGGACACTTGGACCGCGGTCACCACCACCAGCGCGCCCGCCGCACGTTCCAATCACACCGCGGTGTGGACGGGCAGCGAGATGATCGTCTGGGGTGGTCGCGGTGGCAGCGATTTGAACGACGGCGGGCGCTACAATCCGACATCGGACAGTTGGACAGCGCTGCCCTCCACCGGCGTGCCCGCCGCGCGTGCCTATCACACGGCGGTGTGGACGGGCAGCGAGATGATCGTCTGGGGCGGATATGAAGCTCAGATGGGCGGCTATTTCAACAATGGCGGGCGCTACAATCCGTCATCAGACAATTGGACAATCCTGACCACCAACGGCGCGCCCGCCGCGCGTTACTCTCACACAGCAGTATGGACGGGCAGCGAGATGATCGTCTGGGGCGGAAGCGGCAGCAACACTCTCAACGACGGCGGCCGCTACAATCCGACATCGGATAGTTGGACGGCCGTGACTACCACTACCGGCGCGCCCACAGGGCGTAGCAGTCACACGGCGGTGTGGACGGGCGGCGAGATGATCGTCTGGGGCGGATACGGCTTCAACACCGGCGGGCGCTACAATCCGGCGGGCAATAGTTGGACGGCGGCAACCAACACCGGCGCACCCACCGCGCGCAGCAGTCACACGGCGGTGTGGACCGGCAGCGAAATGATCGTCTGGGGCGGATCCAGCGGCAGCACCTATCTGAACGACACGGCCCGCTACACCCCGGAGCGAACCCTGTATCTCTATCAAAGGCCGTGAAAACCAGGAGTCAGAAATCGGAAGTCAGAAGACAAAATCCGTGCCGCGTCCGGCGACTGGCGCTGGCAGCGGTGCTTCTGCTGCCATGGTGGG
>JBGSUP010000150.1:0-5954 GCA_041753485.1 Akkermansiaceae bacterium | reverse complement strand
GTCGCCCTGGCGTGCGCAGCGGCCGCGGAGATGGCGGTCGGTGCGGCGTGATTCGTGGCGCTCGGTGCCGATGACGAAGAGTCCGCCGAGTTCGGGCACGCCCGGGGCGAGTTTGATGTCGGTGCCGCGGCCGGCCATGTTGGTGGAAACGGTGACCGCCTTCAACTGGCCCGCCTGGGAAACGATCTCCGCCTCCTGCTCATGGAACTTGGCGTTGAGCACGGTGTGCGGGATCTTCGCGCGTTTCAACATGCGTGCGAGCGTCTCCGAGGACTCGACCGACGCGGTGCCGACGAGGCAGGGCTGGCCCCTGCCGTGGGCTTCCTCGATCCTGGCGATCACCGCGTTGAACTTCTCGCGGCGGGTCTTGAAGACCTGGTCGTTCTCATCGACGCGGATGTTCGGCGCGTTGGTCGGAATCGGCAGCACGTCGAGCCGGTAGATGTCATGGAACTCGGCGGCCTCCGTTTCAGCGGTGCCGGTCATGCCCGCGAGTTTCTGATAGAGGCGGAAATAGTTCTGGATGGTGATGGTGGCGAAGGTCTGGGTTTCCTTCTCGATTTCCACGCCTTCCTTGGCCTCGACGGCCTGGTGGAGTCCGTCCGACCAGCGGCGGCCGGGCATCTCGCGGCCGGTGTTTTCATCGACGATGATGACCTTGTTGTCCTTGACGACGTATTGCACGTCCTTCTCGAAGACGCAGTAGGCCTTGAGCAGCTGGGAGATGTTGTGGATCTTCTCGGCCTGCGAATCCATCCGGCGCTGGCACTCGTCCTTGGCGGCGATCTTCTGTTCGTCGGTCAGCTCGCGGTTGGTTTCGATGTCGGCGAAAAGCGTGCCGAGGTCGGGCAGGGTGAAGGATTCGGGATCGCCGGGTGAGAGGTATTCGCGGCCCATTTCCATGAGGTCGGAGTCATGGCCTTTTTCGTCGATGACGAAATAGAGTTCTTCCTTGAGTTCGAAGAGTTCTTTTTTCTGGGCGTCCTGGTGGAAGGAGAGCTCGGCTTTTTCGAGCAGCTTGCGCATTTCCGGCTCCTCCATGAAGCGCATGAGCTGGCGGTTGCGCGGCTGACCGAGCTTGAGCTTGTAGAGCAGGCGGCCGGCACCGTCCTTGTCGCCGGCCTCGAGCAGTTGTTTGGCCTCGGCGGCGACCTCGTTGCAGAGCGCGACCTGGCGTTTGACGAGTTGTTCGACCAGCGGCTTGTATTTGTCGAACTGGTGGGAGGTGTGTGAGGAGGGGCCGGAAATGATGAGCGGCGTGCGGGCCTCGTCGATGAGGATGGAGTCCACCTCGTCGATGATGGCGAGGTAGTGGCCGCGCTGGACTTGTTCGTCCCTGGTGGCGGCCATGCCATTGTCCCGCAGGTAATCGAAGCCGAACTCGGCGTTGGTGCCGTAGGTAATGTCGCAGGCGTATTCGGCGCGGCGTTCCCACGGCGGCATCTGGTTCTGGATGCAGCCAACGGTGAGGCCGAGAAACTTGTAGAGCGATCCCATCCAGTCGGCGTCGCGGCGGGCGAGGTAATCGTTCACGGTGACGATGTGGACGCCGAGGCCGGTGAGCGCGTTGAGGTAAACCGGCAGGGTGGCGACAAGGGTTTTGCCTTCACCGGTCTGCATTTCCGCGATCATGCCGCGGTGGAGGGCGACGCCGCCGATGAGCTGGACGTCGAAGTGAACCATTTCCCAGACAAGCGGGTGGTCATTGACGGTGATGGTGGTGCCGCACATCCGGCGGGCCGCGTTTTTGACCACCGCGTAGGCTTCCGGGAGGATCTTTTCGAGGTGGCGGGCGCGGGATTTCGGAAACTCGCCCGCGGCCTCATGGAAGGCGGCTTTGGCGGCCTCGATCGACTCCGGAGTGGGCAGGACTTGTGCGGGGAGAGCGGGAAATTCCTCGCGCAACGGGGCGAGTCGGGCATCGAGCGCTTTGGCCGTGGTCTCGAGATCGGCAGTCTCCATGCGCTCGATCACGGGCTTCGCGGGGACCTCCAGCACGTGGTAGCGGGCGAAGTAGGCCTGCCAGTTGCGGGTCATTTCACGGAGTTTTTCCTCGGGTTCACGCTGCAGCGCTTCCTCGATTTCACAGATCCGGGCCACCGTCGGGCGGATGCGGCGCACCTCGCGCTGGTTCTTGCTGCCGACGATTTTCTGGAGAATCCACTTGATCATGAGACGGATGGGGTGAGGCGGACAACCCGCCGGGGCGGAGGGAATACACCGTGGGACGCGCGGGTGCAAGCGCTAGACTTGATTGGATCCTGACGCGGAATCACGTCATCCGGGCGGCGATCCAAGCGCGAACCTGGTGGTCCTCGTCTCCGGCCGCCCAGACTTGGCGCAGGAAATCCGCGGGATGAATGCCGCCGTGTTTTCTGAGGAAATTCCGGTCGCCGCCGCAGCCGAACATCAGGTCGGGGTCGAGCGTGCCACGGAGTTTGGCGCGTGCCTTGCTGAGGATGCGCGGCAAATAATGGATGCCGTCCAGCGCCTCCCCGAACGACGGGACCGCGTCGCGCGTGAGGTCGGGACCTCCACAAGCTCCGCCGTTCTGGACCATGAGAAAATAATCCCGGCGCACGGCGGCAATGAGCAGGGCGGTGGCCGGCGAGGGCGCGCTGTCCTCGCAGAAATCCTCAACGAAATCGAAAAACTCGCGCGTGCGGCAGCCGATTCCAGCGAGGAACGCGAGATCTTCCGACCCGTAGTGGCTCTCGAAATCCTGATTTCCCGCGCGGTAGGCAGCCACGCAGCGGTCGAAAAGTGCGAGAAAGGTGTCGTTCCAATGCATCGCGGTGCCCTAGCCCATGCCCCCCGCCCTGGCAAGTGGCAGCCTGCGGAATCATGGAAACCCGCGCCCGGCGCAAGCTCGACCGGTCATCACCGCAGCATGGCTTGCAGGCCCGCTTCATCGATGATCGGGACGCCCAGTTTCACGGCCTTGTCGCGCTTCGATCCCCCACCCTCGCCGGCGAGGACGTAGTGGGTCTTGGCGGAAACCGAACCACTCACCTTGCCGCCATTGCTTTCGATGAATTCCTTCATCGCATCGCGTTCGAGACTGAGCGTGCCGGTGATGACGAAGGATTTTCCGGCCAGCGGACCTTGCGGTGATTGTGGATTGTGGATTGTGGATTGTGGATTGATGCCGAGCGCGGCGAGACGTGACAGCACCTGTTTGCCGGCCTCGGAGTTGAAGAATGCGGTCACCTTTTCCGCCACCGCGGGGCCGACGTCACCGGTGATGGCATATCGTGACAGAAGCTCGCTTTTTTTCTTCGCGTCGGCGCGGGTGTCGTTGAGGAGCTCCGCAAGAATGGGCGATCCCGCGATTTCTGATAGCGTGCGGTGCAGTCTCGCAAGCTCCTTCGCCGCAGCCTCTCCCAGTTGGCGGATGCCCATGGCGAAAAGCCAGCGATGCAGCGGCTTGGATTTCGCCTCTTCCAGCGCGGCGAGCACTTTGACGGCGTTTTTTTCGCCAAAACGGCGCGGGCTTTCCTCGCTGCCGAGGTTGAGATTGGCGAGCGTGCTTTCGTTGAGATCGAAGAGGTCCAGCGGAGTCTTGCAATGGCCGTGGCGAACAAGCGCCTCGGCCACCGTTTCGCCGAGGCCCTCGATGTCGAGCGCCTTGCGTGAGGCGAAGTGCGCGATCCGGGTGACCGCTTGGGCGGAGCACTGGAAGTTCGTGCAGCGCCAGGCGACGAATCCTTCCTCCCGCGAGATCGGCCCGCCGCAGGACGGGCATTTGCCACCGACCTGATCGAAAATCGAAAACACCGGCGCACCGGGCACCGCCTTGGTCACCTTGACGATGGCGGGAATGATTTCACCGGCTTTTTCGATGAGCACGGTGGCTCCGATGTGGATTTGCTTGCGGTCGATCTCGTCCTGGTTGTGCAGCGTGGCGCGGGAGACGGTGGAGCCGGAAATGAGCACGGGGGCGAGTTCCGCGACGGGTGTGAGCACGCCGGTGCGGCCGACCTGGATGGTAATCTCCTTGAGCAGGGTTTCCTGTTGTTCCGGCAGGAACTTGAAGGCGGCGGCCCAGCGCGGGGCGCGCGAGGTGGCACCGAGTTTTTCGCGCTCGGCGCGATCCAGCACCTTGATCACCGCGCCGTCGGTGCCGTAGTCGAGGTCGTGGCGGTGTTGGTTGATGTGCGCCACGGCTGCCAGCACTTCATCGAGATCGCGGGCGGTGATGACCGGTCGGTTGCGCGGGATGCCGAGTCCGTCCAACAAGGCGTGGAAATCGTGCTCGGTTTCCAAGGTCTCGCCGTCATACGCGCCAAGTCCGTGGGCGAGGAAAGCGAGCGGGCGCTTGGCGACGATCTTCGGATCGAGTTGCTTGAGGGTGCCGGCGGTGGCGTTGCGCGGATTGGCGAAAGTGGGCAGGCCGTCCTCATCGCGCTCGGCATTCATCGCGGCGAAGGCCTCGTTCGGCATGAAGATCTCGCCGCGGACTTCCAATAAAGCTGGAATTTCGGATTCCGAATGAAGCTCCAGCGGAATGCAGCGGATGGTGCGGACATTGTGGGTGACGTCGTCGCCGATGGTCCCGTCACCCCGGGTGGCGGCACGCGAAAGCCTGCCATCCAAATAAAGCAGGGACACGGCCACCCCGTCGATTTTCGGCTCCACGGTGACAATGATGCTCTTGCGGCCGAGGTTCTTGCGGAGGCGCTGATAGAATGCGATCAATTCGGCAGCCGGTTCGGGCACATCTTTCAGCTCGAAAACGTCGTCGATGGAGAGCATCGGGACAGCGTGGCGGACTTGTTTGAAGCCATCGATGGGCTTGCCCCCGACCCGCTTGGTGGGTGAGTTGGGGTCGTCGAGTTCCGGGTGGTTCTTTTCCAGTTCCACGAGTTCACGGAAGAGCTTGTCGTATTCCGCATCGGAAATTTCCGAAGTCGCCTGATTGTAATAAAGTTCGTCGTGATGGCGGATTCGCCCTCGCAGCTCCTGAATGCGGGTTGCGGGCGATTTCGGATCGGCAAAGGAAAAAAGGTCCGGATCGGACATGCGGCGAGTGTCGGACTTCGGAAGAACTTTTCAAGAAGTCGATTCGGCTGTGAAAGATGCCGCAGCATCCGGGCGATCGAGTATCCGTCCCCGGAATTGCCCACCGAAAATGGACCCGCCAATGAAATCACCACCTGCGCAAGTCCGATGCAGAGCCCGCGTCCAAAAGTCCAAAATGCCAAACCCGCCCCAACCCGACCACCCAAAACTACAGATCCTGCGTGCGGCCGCACGCGGGATCTGTAGTTTTGCGGGGCGGCGGACGTGAAGGCGAGGTGGCGGTTTTTGATAAGGTGCCTCACGATCTGATGCCCGGTGAACCCGGATGGTGAAGCGGGACCGTGAACCCGGACTTGCCGCGGCGGAGATCCCGCGCCATCCTCCCGGCCATGGAACCGGTGACCGAGCGCTTGCGGAATTTTCTTCAGTATGTGGCTGTAAAACTGATCGACGAGCCGTCGCAGGCGCAGTTGAAAGTGGCGGAGCTCGCGCCTAGGAAGCTGCGTTTCAAGCTCGTTCTGGGCAAGGCGGATGTGGCGATGCTGATTGGGCGTAATGGCTTCACCGCCTCGGCGATCCGCAACGTGCTCAAGGCGGCCGCCGAGCAGGAAGGCGTGCAGGTTTCGCTGCAAATCCACTCCCAGGAGGAGGAAGCCGAACTACTGGCGCGCGGCGAGGCACACTGAGCCTGCGCCTGGCTCAAACGTGTGAAGCCGCCGCCGGCAGCATGGGCACGGCGGCGAGCAGTTGCCGGGTGTAGGCTTGTTGGGGATTGCTGAAAACCTCCTCGGCGTCGCCATGTTCGACGATTTTTCCGCCACGCATCACGGCGATCCGATCGGCGAGATAGCGGACGACGGAGAGGTCGTGGGAAATGAACAACATCGTCAGGCCGAGGTCGCGCTGAAGGTGGCGCAGCAGGTTGAGGATCT
>JBGSUP010000149.1:0-2619 GCA_041753485.1 Akkermansiaceae bacterium | reverse complement strand
CCGCGCCGCTGCCCTCCAGCGCAACGACTTCGGCGGCTTCCGCGCCGCCATTGACCGCGGCCCCGGCCGCCTCGGCGTGATCGCAGAGGTCAAGAAGGCATCCCCATCCGTCGGCCTCATCGACCCGGATTTCGACCCCGTCCGCCAGGCGCAACGCTATCTTGAAGGCGGCGCTTCCTGCCTCTCCATCCTCACCGACGAAAAATATTTCCAAGGTTCGCTCAACTACCTCTCTCAAATCTCGAAGTTCTCCACCGCGCCGCTCCTGCGCAAGGATTTCACGATCCATGAGGTGCAGATCCACGAGGCCGCCGTCGCCGGCGCGGATGCCATCCTGCTGATCGTCGCCGCACTCGATGATGACACTCTGCGCCGACTCCATGATGAGGCGAAGGCCTTCATGCTCGACGTGCTTGTCGAAGTCCACGACTTGCGCGAAATGGAGCGCGCGCTGGACCTCGGCGCGGATCTCATCGGTGTCAACAACCGCAACCTCAAGACCTTCGAAGTCGATCTCGCAACCACCGAGCGACTCGCGGAAGAGGCGCCCGACGATGTTCTGTTAGTCTCGGAGAGCGGCATCAAGTCGCCACAGGACGCCCTGCGCGCGCTCGAAGCCGGGGCCAACGCCGTGCTCATCGGCGAGGCCCTGATGCGCGCCCACGATCCGTCGCGGGAAATCGAAGCCTACCTGAATCTCACGCTCTCCTGAACCGGATCCCTGCGGAAATCGCCCCGCCGCACCAACCTGTGAAAAAAATGTTCTTTTGAACACTTTTTGCTTGCGGTTTTGGGAAAATCCTGGAAAGTGCCGGTGAATCCAGCCAATCAAACCATGAAAACCACGATTCTTGAGCCAAGCGCCATCTCCCCCCAGACCATGCCCGCCGGAACCCCGACACCGGACCGCACACCCGATTATGCGATCTACAAGCCGAATTCCCGCGGCAGCGGCGGGGTGATCCGATTCGGGCTCAACCGCAGCAAGGCCGCCGTGTTTGTCGATGCCGCCTCGCAGTCCGGCGAGAAGCAGTTCGACTGGGACAACAAAATCACCATGAAATGGGGGTTGTCGGACCTCGGGCCGGTGCTCGCCACGCTGCAAGGCCGCCTTCCGCAAGCGAAGCTTTTCCACCAATCCGAAAAAGCCAACAGCGCCTTCGAGCTCACACCGCGCGAGGATCCGGAACGCGCTCCCTACCTGCTGAGCATTTCCCGCCAGGACGCCACTGACAAATCCCTCCGCAAAGTGACCATCCCCCTCTCCCATGGCGAGGCCGCCATCCTCGAAACCGCCCTCCACGCCGCCATCACCCGCCTGCTGCGCTGGTGACCCGCACCCACACGCCCTCCTGAGTCCGTTCCGCGCTTTTCGAGGCGGCCCCTGAGCGCCCGCCCCGCAGTGCCCCGACTTGATCGTGGCGCTGGACTTCTGCCCGCTGCCGCTACTTCGGGAGCGTCTGCACGAAAACAGAGAATGGGCTTCCAGCCTGTTTCGGAAGGCAGGCATCTTGCCTGCCATGGCGGTTTTCCCATTCCTCCGCAGTCCCTCCCCACCCGGTGCAGCCTGGAGATTTTTGCGAGACTCGAAAAACCAGCCATCAGGGCCGGACTCATGGCACGCAGGGCGGGGACTGAGGAAAACCGGACTTGGCGGGGCGGGAAGGTGGGTTACAATCCGGCCATGAGTTTGCCGATTCTTTACATCAAGCCGGGCTGCCCGTGGTGCGACGAAGTCGTAAGCTTCCTGCGCCGGAAATGCATCGAGGTCGAGACCATCATTGTCTCGGGAAACCCCGCCGCGATGCGGGAAATGGTCGATCTTTCCGGCCAATCGAAAGCGCCGACCATGGATTGGCATGGTGAGGTGCTCGCGGATTTCGGGGTGCGCGAGTTGGTTCCCTTCCTGAGCAAACGCGGGCTGCATTGAGCGCCCGAACCTGTTTCCCGACATGATGCGCCGTCTCCACCCATGGATCTGCCTTGGTTTGCTGGTCTTGGCGGCTTGCGAGCGATCGCGTGAAATGCCCGGTCAGCAGGGCAAACCCGGGCGGGCAGGTGAGACGGCGAGCCAGCAGGACCTTGACGAAGCTGGGCCGCTGCCTGCCAAGTCGAGCCGGCCGCCACGCGAGGAACGGCTGGAAACACGTTCACCACTGCGCGAGGCGCTGGCCAGGGCGGAGAAGATCGCAGAGCCTGGGGCGCGGCAAAAAGCGCTCGCGGCCGTGGCGTGGAACGCGTTGGAACTGGATCCCGATTTGGCCCGCGAAGCCTTCGGGCTGCTTGCCACCGACAGCCCGGAGAAAATTCCGCTGATCCAACATTTTGCGATGCGCCTGGCGGACGAGGATCCTAACGCGGCACTGGAGTGGGCCGAATGTCTGGGATCGGAGCGCGAAACCGCGGCGGCGCAGGCACAGATCGCCCTGGTCATCGCGGATTCGGATCCCGGGCGCGCGGCCGCTTTGCTGTCGGAATCCGGGGTGGCCGGGCGTGAGTTCGATGTGGCCATCGTGCAGGTGCTCCAGCGTTGGGCCGTGCAAAGCGCACCGGATGCGGCGGCATGGGTGGCGGTGTTTCCACCCGGCGGATTCCGCAAGGCAGGCGTCGAAGCCGTGG
>JBGSUP010000148.1:0-3295 GCA_041753485.1 Akkermansiaceae bacterium | reverse complement strand
CCGGGTTTTTGAAATACGAGGCGTAGGCTTCGCCGTCATAGTTTCGCGGAAATCCGGTCTCGGTGGAAAGCACCTCGCCATCCGGGTGCTTCTCTTTCCATGCCTTCCATTTCAGGTGCGCGCTGGGAAGCCACTTGAGTTTGGTGCCGGAGAGTTGGCCGCTCACCGCCTCCATCTTGAGCTGCGACCAGAGCGATTCGTCCTCGCGGTCATACATCAGAACGTCGCTCTGATAGAGTAGGCCGGAGACACCGAAGGCGCGGACTTTTCCGCCGACCTTGCGGTCGAAGATCATGGCGGTTCCGCAGAGGGGGCAGTAGGTGACAAGGATGGGTTTGCCGTTGATGGTTTCATTGACGATCTCGTGCCAGACGAGGATGCGCAGCGGGTAGGCGCGCGTTTTTCCGTCGTGGGTGTAGCTGAGGACGAGGTCGTCGTCCTTCATGAAATCCGCCTTTTCGGGAGCGATGTATTTCGGCTTGTCGATGGAAGGTATGCCGTCGCGTGGTGGGCCGCCGGAGAGGATGGCGTCGCGCTCGATGCGTAGGTCGGTGAGCTTGAAGCCGTTGACGGTGTCTTGTGCCAAAGTCCACGACGCGAGCGATAGTGTGAGGGTGGCGATGAGTTTGAGTTTCATGGGGTGGGAATGGTTGTGGTTGGGTTTTCAATTTCAGGTTTGCGAATGCTCCTTGGTGAATTGCTTACCCAGAGTTTCGCGAGCGTGAGAAGGATGACGGTGCCGGCTTTCCCGGTGCCGGTGAGTGTCCCTGCGATTTTTGATTTGCCGCCCTTGCGACGGTGGTATTGGACGGGGATCTCGATGCAGGAGCAGCCCAGCATGGCGGCTTTTGCCTGCATTTCGACTGTCCAACCGAAGCCACGGTCCCGCATGTGGAATGTCTCAAGAGAGGAGCGGCGGACGAGGCGCAGCGGCCCGAGGTCGCGGAACCGGTGGCCCCAGCGTAAGGAGATCAGGAGTCCGGCCAGGGTGTTGCCGAAACGTTGTGGCCAGGTAAGCGTGGCGCGGCTGGCTGGGAGTGAGTTGCGGTCGCCGAGAACGAGGTCGTGTCCAGCCTCTGCCGCAGAAAAAAACGGATCAAGTGCGGTGAGGTCGTCGCTTCCATCGGCATCGCAGAAGAGGATCCAGCGGATGTCGGGCGGGATGTCTTGCATTCCGCGCCAGCAGGCGGCGCCATAGCCGCGGGTGGGTTGGATGATCACTTCGGCACCGCCGTCGCGGGCAAGGGCGGGAGTTTCATCGGTGCTGCCGTTATCGACCACGCGGATGCCACCGAGGTTCCACTGGCGCAAGGCGGAGAGAACCCCGGGCAGAGTCTCGGCTTCATCCAAGGCGGGGATGATGGCGAGGGTTTGGCGGCGGATCTCGGTCATTGGAATGTTGGCAATTGAAGTGAGGAGAAGTGGTTTGGGGTTAGTCGTTCCGGCGGGGATATTGTTAACGGATGAGAATTGCCGGGTCGCGGGAGCCATGGCTGAGGGGATAGGTTCGATGACGAAAAGCTGCTTGGCGTGGAACCAACCGCCGATGTCGCGGCTTTCGACGAAGCGGAATCCTGTTTCCCCGAAGGTGCGGAGCCATTCGTCGGGAGTGCGATAGTTGATGGGATCGCGCCACTGCCCGCCGCGCAGAGCGTTGGCGAGTTGGTCGGCGAGGCGGAGCGCGAGTTTGCGCAGGGGGCTGCGTGCCCAGGACTCGACGATGACGACGCGCTGGGTCGAGACGCGGCGGGCTTCGCGAAGGACTTGCTCCGCATCGCCAGTGTGGTGGAGAACGAAGTAGAGGATGGCGGCGTCAAATTTTCCATCCGGGAATGGCAGATTGCGGCCATCATAGATGTGATGGGGCAGCGTGGAGCGAAAGCCATTGCCAATATCGACGAGTTCGACGTGGGCGTTGTGGCGGCGAGCCAGTTCCTCGCCGAGGTAGCCCTCGGCGGATCCGATGTCTAGGATGCCCAAGCCATCCGAATTCGGGGTGGGCTTGAGGGATGCGAGGGCCGTGTCGATGGTTCGGGCTTTGGCGGCGGCGCGTTTCCTTAGCATGCTCTGGATGTACCGATCCGCAGCGAGGCGGATGGCAGGAAGCGTGGTGAGCGCGTAACCGAGGCTAATGGCCCAACCGATCCAGCCGATGGAAACGAAAGGCCAGTATGTGCCATCTGCGTAGAGCAGATAGGTGCCCCAGGAACCCGTCGCGAGCCACAGCCATGGCCACCGCCACACGGGTGAGACGAGTGGGAGCAGACACAGGACGCCGGAGAGATACCAAGGATGCACGGTGCGGCTGCATACGAGATAGGCGGCGAAGACGAGCATCACGGCGGGTGCGAGCGCGAGTTTACGGCGGTGGTGCCGCCACCATGCGGTGAGGCCGATGGCTGCGAAGGCGACTGCCAGCCCTAGGCTGATGGCGGGGCGCGGATCCCCGGTGCCTAAAAATTTTCCGATCTTCCACCCGAGTTCCCGCAGGGTGAAATAGATGCCGGAGTTATACTCGAAATAGCTCAGGTAAAGCGCCAATGAACCGGAGAGGTTGCGGATGGCTTCGGCATCGAGATAGGCCCAGCCGAGTACGCTGGCGGCTAGTGCGCCGGGCCAGAGTTTGCGGAATCCGAATCGCGAGACGAGGAACGGGAACAGGAGAAACGGGTAGAGCTTGATCCAGCCGGCGGCGGCTAGAGTTAGTGAGGCGAGCCCGGGCTTGTTTCGCGAAGCAAGGTAGAGCGTCAGAAGGATCAGGCCGACCATTCCCGCTTCGGTGTGCCCCTGCCCCACCACGGCAATGATGATGAGCGGGTTCCACGCGTAGAGCATGAGGTCGCGGGCGGAAACCATGCGGGAGAGCGCCCAGATGCCGGCGATTTCCAACAGCATCCATTGGAGCTTGAGGACGATATAGGACGCCTGGAATCCCCAGTCGCGGAAGGCGGCGGCGGTGTAAAATACGGCCTGTGAGAGCGGCGGATAAACGGAGTGGTAATCCTTGGAATTCGAGCGGGTGTATTCCGGCAGTTCCTGAAGGTCGGCGTATCGATCGGAAGACGGGAGATAATGGTAGGGATTGTCCCCCTGATGCTGGACGAGGCCGTCCCAGAGGTAGCGAAAGAAGTCGTCAGAGGTGAGAGGGGGAAACGGCAGCATGAAAAGCCGGAACAGCACCGCGCCTATGAGCACGGTCTTGAGGTCGAGCTTGTCGCGATGCCAGAGGAAAACGGTGGCTGCCATGGCGGCGATGCCAAGGACGCACCAGCCCCACGCCCACGGCATGTCCCAA
>JBGSUP010000147.1:0-10343 GCA_041753485.1 Akkermansiaceae bacterium | reverse complement strand
TTCACCCTCGCCAGCGCCCAGAACGGCCAGGCGTCGGGAAAAATCCGGGTGCGTCACGGCGCGGCGAAGCCAGCCGTGCGCGCAATCGTCCGTGCGGGACACGCTGCCAGCGATAGGCGCGCCGGCGCGACCGTGCAAGCGATTGTGCGCTCACGCCCCGATCTTGAAGTCTATCCCGGCACCGGCCGGGTGGAGACCGACACCAACCTGATGGAAACGCGATTTGCCCCACCCAAGCCCGGCGCGCACAACTGGCTCATCACCGGCAAGATCGAGTCCGGCCAGAATCCTCAAACAGCGCTTCGGCCGCCGCTTGCGCTGTTGCTGCGCCTGTTTCAGACGGTTTCATCAGTGGAACGAAGGCGTGTTTACCCGGTAAAAACTCTTTTGCGCGTCGAGGCCGATACTGTCGTAGTCGAATGTCTTCACAACGGGTCCGACAAAGGGTGTTGAGATTTTCGTTAGCATTCGCAATCGGATTCGCCGCGCTTTGGTCGCGGAAACAATGGTCCGAAAAGAAGAATGACATGCCCGCCATGATAACCCCTATCCATCACGATGGCGTCGAGCACGCGGCGCAATTCTTCGGGACTTGACTGATTCCATCGGGCCGAAGGTCGGCACCGCACCCGGAGTCCGGTTCACTTTGGCAATCCGGAACGGTCGGCAGCGGGTTGCACTGGCTTGTAGCGTAGCCGCGTCCGGCCAGAGCGCGGGTTGTCCCCGAGGATTTCCAACAGCGCGACCGCGCCTTCGCGGGTCTTGACCGCGCATACGCGAAGACTTCTGGCCTGGGCGATGTGGCAGAAGAGCATGGCGACGAAGTGATCCCAGCTGGCGAAGCCTTTGGAGCGGCGCTCGCCACAGGTCTCGCGGACGAGCTTGGCGAAACAATTGCGATCCACGAGAGAGAGAAGCTGGCTGAAGAGACTGGAGGTGGCTACATTCATGGCCGCCCTCCCTGTGCGGAATGTGATTGGTTTTTCATCCACCCCAATTCCATCCGTTCAGGGCGGGTTTTTCAATTTCCTGTTTTGGAAACTGCCAGCAGCTGCCGAACATCGCGGCCGCCATCGCCGGTCCGGAGATCCGCGGTGAAGGGCAGGCTGGTGACCATGATGGACTCGACGGCGGACCTGACCGGGGCGTGGCTTCCGCACTGGGATTCCACGGCGATGATCCCCTTCCCCTCCGGCAGCGGCGGGGCGACGATGAGTCCTCCCGGCGGCTGGGTGATTTCACCCGCGATCTCCACGCGGATCGAGTTTTCGCCGGATGCGTGAATGCGGAAGTCAAGCGGACCGAAACGCGTGGGCAGATTCCTTACGCAAAAACCGCTTTCCGCGGAAATCCATTCCCACGGCATGCCGGAGGCAAGCACCAGCGAGTTTGATGCCTCGCGCTCCGCGGCAACCATCGAGGCAACCGCGAGCAGATATTCCGCGGCGATCCAGGTGTGCGGCACGTCGCCAAGGTGGCCCGGCGAGCGCGGATCGCGCCAGGTGATCTCCGGCCATTGGTTCCACTCGCGCGGCCGCCTGTCTGACAAAAAAAACTCCAGCAGCTCGTTGGCGGTGCCGCGTTTTCCCAGCCGGACGAAGGCACCAATGATGCGGATCTCGTAGGCGGTGTAGTTGGTCCATGGCATCTCGCCGCGGTGCTTGCGGCGGAAGTCGGTGATGTAGGTTTCAAGCATTGCGTGCAGGGGGCCGCTTGGCAGGACCCCGGCGAAGTCAAGCATGCCGATGGCGTTGGAGGTGGCCGTGGGATCGAAGTCCGCCCACTCGACGGAACCGGGAATGTAGGCGAGACCTCTTGCGGCAATGACTTTGTCGATCGACTCGAGCAGGTCCTTTTGGAAACACGCGGCTTCGTTTCTCCACTGGTCGGATTCATCAGGCCTGCCGAAAACCGTGGCGAGATCGGCGGCGGCTTCGAGACCGCGCAGGCCCCAGAAATCGTCCCAATAGGAATGCACCGGATGGGCGAGGTAGCCCTCGTGGCTCGCCGACTCCGGCAGCAGGCCGAAACACGCGCTGTGCCCGCCAGCAGCGTATTCCATGGTCATGCGTTGCGCCCTGAGCGTGATGAGGTAGTTGGCGGCGCTGCGAACCCGCGGATACATGGATCGAAGGAAGCGCTTGTCTCCGCCGCCACGGATCACCTCGCGGATTCCCCACAAAAACTGGCCGTGGCTGTCGTGCTCGACCAACCAGTCGACGCCATCGCGATCCACCACACAGGGGACGAAGCCGTCATCCCGCTGGAACTGCGCATACCATGTTAGAAACTCGTGCAGCGCTCTTGGCAGACCGGCTTTGGCGAGCGCCGCGCCCATGATCACACAGTCACGAACCCACGAGCGGGTGTAGCGCCGTGGTCCCGGCTGGATGGCGGGACCATCGCGATTGATCAGGATATGCGCCGCGGCGGTGCGGAAGCAGTCGATGGCAGCCACCGCGCAACCGGGCACCTGCCATTCAACCTTGCCAAGGGTCTTCCGCCAGGCGGCCAGGGCATTGGATCTGCCCTTTTTCCCCGGCTTGTGGATTTCGGCGAAATAAGGCGCTGAAACCGTGACTTCCAGCATCGCTTGATCGGATGGAACATTCCAGGCCATCATTCCGGAGGCGAGTCCCGACTCGTCATCCACTTCAGCGCGCTCCGGCATTTCCCCGCCTGCTAGAAAAGCGATCAACCCGCCCTCTTCAAACGCGGAAACGCCGTATGAGTCCGCTTGCGGCGTCACGGCGAGCTGCCGCTGGTTCACCCGCATGCCATCGGCGGAGCATGAAATCCGCTCGATCGGACTGCGTCCGCCGAGATTGCGGAATGCCTGCCACGGCGGATTCACCTGGAACGGACGCACGGCGACGATCAGGCGGGTGTCAGGGGCGGTCTTGCGGCATTTCAAGCGATAGGTCACATGAAGTGTCAGCTTGTCGCCCCTGCCATCAATCCATGGCAGGATTTCCAGCCACATTCCGGGCGCTTTCCAGATGACCGTCGGCAGGGGTGCCCCGCCTTTGGGCAGCGCGCAGGAGGTTTCCACATCGGCCCAGGTGACGGGTTTGCCCTCGATGACAAGAAACGGTTCCAACGAGAATGACGCTTCATCCACTTCGACCATGCCCTCTTCGTTGACCAGGGCGCGGCGTCTGCCTTCCTGGCTGCCGACCGGCGTCCAGTAGGATTGTTCACGCAGCCAGTAGCGGGGGAACCATCCGCGCGGGAAATCAGCGGCGACCGAGTGGACGAAATCATTGGGCGTGTGGGAAAACGCGTCCGGCCGGAGCGTGACGGATTTCAGGGCGGCACAACCGGGATTGGAAAACCTGATTCGCAGGTGCCTTGCCTCGGCTGCCGGGGTCGCGATGTGGCTAACAGGTCCGCAGATGCTGAGCGCACGGTAAACACGGGTCCATGATTGACCCTCATCGGAAATCTCAAACTCACAGGCGCGTGGCGGCAGATCCTCCGGCCACTGGACGGTCAACCCGCCGAAACGCAAGCTCCGCCCGAAATCGACCGACCACCAGGGATGCAAGTCGGTGGCAGCCGCCTGCCAAGTGGTGGTGGTATGCGGAGAAAACACCGCTTCTGGCGGGGAGCCCGGCTGATAGCTGGAGGCGCGGATCGCCAGGGGTTTTCCGGGAGTCTGGTCCTCGAACGATGGCACGGCGAGTTCCAGCACCCCCATGCCGCCGGGACCGGCGGCAATCACGAACTCAACCGCTTCGATTTCGGAAGGTGCGCCGCCGCCCGCAGGTCCCCATGCGAAGGGCAGGTTGCGCTCATGAAACCGATGCTCGCTCCACTCGTCGGGCAGCATGAAGTCCTTTTGCAGGTGCCGCCAGACGTTGGTTCCTCCCGGGGCCGCCACCTTGAACTCGAAATGGTTTGGCAAGCCACGGCCACGCAGTTGGAACCCAATCTCGAAGGTTTCCGGAAGCTTGAAACGAAGCACCCTGCGGAGTGCCACAAAGCCGCCGCCACCATGGAAGTCGAAATCGAGCCGCAGCCCGCTTTCGCCAGCCGCACCGGTGATCTTGGAGAGCCGGCCCTGCGCCTGGCCGGAGGCGAAAACCTGCCATTCGGAAGGATCATCAAAGAGTGAGAAAAAGGGATGAACGGACATCGAGCTGGTTTTTTGCGGCGATTCTAAACAGGTCCCGGAACGATGCCAGAACTGATTTCCCAGGATCCGGAGCGATCCAGTTGCAGGAGCCGGTCGTGGAACGGAATCAAGGTCGTGCGGTGGCCCACGCTGATGAAGCTGATCCCGGAATCCTTGATCCGTTGATACATCTCCTCCTGGTTCTTTTCATCAAGCGCGCTGGTGGCTTCGTCGAGGAAGGCGAATTGCGGCTTGCGCAGGAACAGCCGCGCGAAGGCGATGCGTTGCTGCTCGCCAAGAGAAAGCACGTTGCTCCAGTCCAACACCCGGTCCAGATCATCATCCACGCGGTCGAACACATCGGATAGATTCACCTCGGCCACCACCTTGCGGATCTCCTCGTCGGGCACGCCGCGGTCGGGATACGGATAGAGCAACTGGTCGCGCAGGCTGCCCTCTACCATGTAAGGCCGTTGGGGAAGAAACATGAGATGGGCGAACGCGGGACGTTCGAGCGAGCCGCCACCGCCGGGCCACAGGCCGGCGATGGTGCGGAGAACCGAGCTTTTTCCCGTGCCGCTCGGTCCCATGATCATGAGGCTTTGTTTGGCCCGCAATTCGAACGAGAGCTCCTCCACCAGCTTCCGGCCATCGCCCGGGGTGAGGATGTCGAGTTTGTCGAGCTTCACGACCCGACTGTCCTCATTGGGGACGTTTTCCGCCTCGAACGCGATTCGTTCCTCTTCCGTATCATGTTCGTCGAGTTGATCCCACAGGCTGCCGAGGCGTTGAACGCTCGCCAGATAGGTGCTCAAGCCGCCGAACTGCGTGATGATCAGCGAGAACGCGGCTAACACCTGGGCGAAGGCACCCGCCGCCTGGGTGACGACGCCGAATTCCACCTGGCCGCGCATGAACATCGGCGCAACCACCAGCACCGGCAGGATCAAGGCGAAATAGTTGTAACTGTTCGTGAAGAATCCAAGCCGCCGGTTCAGGATGATGATCAGGCGCATGTTGGTCACCGCCGCGGCAAGGCGCCTGAACAAATCCAGATGTTCGCGCTTTTCCCCGCGGTAGAACGCGATCGACTCCGCATTGTCCCTCACCCTGACGAGACCGTAGCGGAAGTTCGCCTCCTTTTCATATTGATAGTAGTGCAGGCGGACGAGTCTGCGGCCGATCATGATGCTGATGGCGGTTCCTGCGAAGGCGTAAACAACCATTACGGCCACCAGCTTGCCGGAAATCACCCAGAGCACGCCGATGAAGGCGACCAGCGTCACCAGCGAGTTGAGCAGGATCAGCAGGAATGAAAGCGAACTGGTGGTGAAGTTTCTGACATCCTCGCTGATCCGCTGGTCCGGGTTGTCCACGCTTTCCGAACCGCGCAGCCGGAAGTAGGCGCGGTTGTTGAAATAGCGTTTGACCAGATGTTGGGCCATCCACTCCCGCCAGAGCAGGGCAAGCCGTTCTTCGACCCAGCGGTAAAAGACTCCGATCGGAACGGCGAGCGCGAAGGTGCCGAGATACCAGCCGAGGGCAACCCAATAGGCTGCGGGATTCTTGCGGATGATGGCCGTCATGAAATCCCGCCCGGCATAACTCATCACCACCTGCACCCCGCCCACCGCTAGCGCCAGCAGAAGCAGGGCAATGAGGAATCCCCGCGCCTTGTGCCTGCGCTCCGAGGCGAAGAAGGCTTTGGAAATCTGCCAGAACTGGCGGCAGGTCGTCTTTAAAGTCTGGCGGTGATCAACCGGAACCTCTCCTGGCAGGTTCTTATCACTCGGAGATTCCATTCGGAGGTGACGGTGGCGCGTCTTGGGAAATCACTGCGGAGAGGAGGATCTCAGAGCGCGTCCGCAATTTCCGCGAGCATTTGCAGGCCCTTTGGCTGGATGATGCCCATGCCTGTGCCAGGCAGGAACCAGACGCCCTTGCCGGCATCGCGGCAATAAACGATCTCCGCCCCTTCAGGCGTCTCCGCGAGATAGAATTTCGCAGCGGAATTTTGTTGAAGAAACGTGTTGTATTTCTCGCACCAGGGATCGGTGACCACGGCAAAGCGCTTTTCACCGAGTTGTTTGAGTTCATCCAGCGTTGCCGGGCGGATGGTTTTACGGACCACCACCCGGCGATTCTCCATCGTGTTGTCTGGCCAGTCTTCGTCGTAGCTCATGGTGATTTCGGGGATGAATACCGGGAAAAACAAGTTCTGTCTGGATTGCAGCAGGCATTCCCGACGCCGTCAATTTCTGTTCTTGCCAAACGCCTGGCGAGCCGGGGACCTGGTCGTGAGGCTTGGTTCCAACGACCAGTCCGGGATACGCTTCCGCGTCTGGACAATGGAGGCGCAAGAGGCGATCAATAGCAGAAGTTTCACTCCATGGACAAAACCCGCTACGACCAACTGATCAAAACCTTCTTCACCTGCAATCCACAGGCGATCGCCGCGATATTCCAGGAGTTTCTCATGGCCATGCAGGCCGAGGAAACGTTGCCGCCCGCCTGCCGGATGGCGCAGAATTATGAGACTGCAGCCTCAAACCCGGAGATTCACTTCCTGCCCGGTAATCTCAAAGACGCCCGCGACACCGTATTTCCCTATTTCTGGGGAACCGACAGCTGGTCCTCGCCGTTGCATCTGGAAAACGTGAAGGGCCCGGCAAACTATGCGTCCCTCGTCGGCGCACTCGCCTGCCTGCTCAAGAATCCGAACCTTTGCACCGACACCTACAGCCAGCGATCCGACGAACTGGAGATCAAGGCCGTCACCACGCTGGCCAATCTTCTTTTCTATCACACCGAGGACCCGTGGGGGGTGTTCACGATGGGAGGCACGATATCCAGTCTCTATGGCGCGCGCAGCGCCACACCGAAGGCTTGCGCGTGGCGGACAGCGTGACCATTGATTTCCACAAAATGGGCTGGGGGCATTATCCCGGCAGCGCCTTTCTGGTGAATCGCCGCTCCGATCTCCGGCATCTGGCGCGCAGCGTGGAAGCGATGCCGTATTTTTCCGAAGCCGACAGCCGCCGCGATCCGGCGCTCTTCACGCTCGAATGCTCCCGTCCGGCCTTGGGACCCTACACCGTGATGGCATCGCTCAACGCCATCGGCCTCACCGGTTGGCAAATGATGATCGCAAGGTCACTGGAACTCGCCGCGCAACTCAAGCAACGGCTGGAGCGGCTGGAGTATTGCTAGGTGCTCAACCTCGAAACCATCGGCCCGAGCGTCGTCTGGTGGGTGCTTCCGAAGGGGCGCAAGGCGAAGGAGATTTTCCAACAGGTCGTCGATGGCACCATTTCTGCCGAGCAATACGCCCGCTACACGGATGAGACCCACCGGCTCTTCGAACGCCGCGAGAAAGCGATGGATCCCGCTCTCGACGCCCGGCTGGGTTATACCACCAGCATCGGCTTCCGCCCCCATGACTTGGCCTTGCCGGCATGGAAGGCGGTGTTGTTCAATCCGAGCGCTCACTCCAATTTCCCCGGTCCTGGGGCCGCTCTGCGGGACGGTTGCTGGCTCCGCCGCGGTCGCCAATGCCCGGACGGCCGGCGGGAAGGGTCGATGGCCTATTGCGCAAGGCACTCCCCGCCAGCGCCCCAGCGGCACCAGCACCGGCACTGATGCCGAGAAAATTGCCCACATCATTGCGCCCCGGGCGCGTGGCCGCAGCACCACCCGGAAGATCCGCCAAACCGTTACCCGGTCGGGTGGAAGCACCACCACCGGAACCGGTTGAGGGTCGGGAATATGATCCTCCGGAAGGTCTTGAGGAGCTGCCGCCGGACGGGCGTGAGTAACTGCTGCCGGAGGAAAGTGAACGACTGCCGGCGCTGCTGCGGGACATGCTGCCACCACCACCACCGCCGCCGCGGGCCTCCGCATTGGGTGTCGTTTGGATCAACACGGCGACGATCGTGAGGAAAGTCGGAATCATTGCGAATTTTGAGCGCATGGCCTTTATTCACCTTTGTTGCGGCGGATTTCGATGCGTCCGATGCCCGGTTGGGGATCGCCATCAAGCGTGCGATTGCCGGATTCCCAGGAGAAGCGGTCGTCGGCGGTCTTGGTGATCGTGTTGTCGGCACTGGTGCGGCTGCCATCGGCGGCGTAGCCGGTTTCACGGGAAAGCCAACGTTGGCCCTCGCGGGTCCAGCGGCCTTCAGAGTAGCCGCCCTCGTTGTCAAAAATCCATGAGCAGATGGTCTCCTCCACTGGATCCCAACCGAGGATCTGCCAGCCTTCGTGCACCGGTTCTTCACCGCGTTTCACAGTCACGTTGCGGGCGATGAAAGCGCCGCCCCTCGCCCATTGATAGCGGCTGCTCACCGTGAGACCGGCCGCTTCGTCCGACTCTTCCCAGTCTCCAATCAGCCATGAAAGTTCAGCCAGGCGCTCACTGGGAGTGATTTCCGGCATCGGGGTTTCAATGAGCTCGCCGATCTTCCACTTGGCGTCCTTTTTCACGTGAACCGCAGTAAAGAGCGCGTTGGACGCCTCACCGGTCTCTAAAACCACGGTGGTTGATCCTCTTTCCACCACCACATCGGGAGAGAGCGGTTTCACCGAATCGACATGGATCGAAAGTTTCGCGCCCTTGTTGACCCGGAAGGCCTCGCGCAGACAGGCCTCAATCGCGGGGCGCCCGCTGAAGGTCCGCCCGTTGTCGACGGTGTATTCGGCGTCTTCAGCGAAAAAAGCGGCGACGGCAGCGACATCGCCCTTGGCGTAGGCCTCCTCATAAGCGCGGTCGTTGGCAATCACCGCCGCCATCGCAGGTGTCATTTCCGGAGCCTTGGTCGCCGATTCCTAGCCAATGCCGGAACCAACCATGGCGATTGCAACCGATAGGAAGGTAACAATGATCTTCATGGCGTGAGACACTCGATGATCGAAGGATCCAAATCAAACAGAAATGTGGCGGTCCGCCCACACGACCAAAGTCCCACTCCCGGGCATCAAGCCGCTTGACCGGAGAAGCGCTCCAAACAAACGGCTCCGGCCCCTCTCAAATGTGCGCCGATCTCCGGTTTTCCCGCCCTCCCCCTCCGCTTGCCGCCCTGGTTCCGGTGGAAATCCGGCAACTCCTCATCAATCCGGTCTCCTATGCCAGCCATGCCATGAGCGAAACACAGACCGGGCAGCGCCGGATTGTGATCCAAACCAGCAACTCGGGCGGCATGTTCCACCAGCACGTCCGCGACCATGGCCATCGCATTCCGCCACAGCCTATCGACCGGAGTTTCGAGCCCTTCCGCGCCATTTGCTCCATGGGACTCGGCATGGGGCTCGCCATCTGCCGCCGGATTGCGGAAGCCCGCGGCGGCACCCTCAAAGCCGCCAACGACGAAGCCGGCGGCGCGGTGGTGACTCTCTCCCTGCCCCTCCGGGCAGGGAGTCCGACTCTTGCAAAACGCAGATGCAATGTTATTTTTTTCCAGTGGAATTGGATTCGCTTCTCAGCGCCCTCCAATGCCACTCCGGCGACACGGTCCGTGCGATTGAAGTTTGTGTGCTCCAACCTGCCGTTTGCCGGAATCTCAAACCCCCGCAACTCCATGAGCCCGATCCACCGATTCTTCAAGGGCATCAGCACCTGCGCGACTCTCGCGCTGATTGCCGGATGCGCATCCACCGACTCGTTCGCCAAACTCGACACCAATGGCGATGGCAACGGTTCGCGCGCCGAGTTCGACAGCTACATGAAACAGGAGGTCTTCAACCGGGTGGACACCAACTCCGATGGCAAGGTCGTCCTCGGCGAGTGGCGGGCCTTCAATCCGAAGGTCGATCAAACGAGATTCGGCAAGGCTGACACCAACCGCGACGGTTTCATCACCCGCACCGAGGCCGATGCCACCTTCGACCGCGAAGGCTCGCTCAAGGACCTCTTTACGAAAATCGACACCGATGACAACGGCAGCCTCAGCCGAAACGAAGTGAAGACCTTCCGCGCACAAGTCCGGGATCATCCCGGAACCACCCGCGTTATGAAAACCTCCAACCCGTCACGGCCATGAAACGTTCCCTCATTCTCGTCCTCATTCTTCCGTTGCTGGCGATCTCATCTTGCTCGTCCGATCCCGATGTCTGGCGCGGCCAGGCGGGTGGTGCCGCCATCGGCGGAGTCGCCGGAGGCCTGGTCACCGATTCCTGGGGCGGAGCTGCCGTGGGAGCCGCTGTGGGCGGACTGGTCGGCGGTGAAGTCGCC
>JBGSUP010000146.1:0-7387 GCA_041753485.1 Akkermansiaceae bacterium | reverse complement strand
GGCACGGTATCGGCCGCGCCCGCCGCCACCAGCGGCCCGCTGGTCGCTATCCACCACATCACCCGTGCCAGGATCCTCATCTGCCGGAATGATACCGGCAGATGCCCGCTGTTCTTGCAGGTGGCATGCATGCCGTCGGGGGAATTGTGCGGCCAATGCGCTTGCCGGATCGCCCGTTGAAATCCATCGTTCACTCCTTGAAAGGCCACCCCAACACCCCGCACCCGGCGCTGGGCATCGATCACGGCGACGCCCGCGTCGGCATTGCCGCCACCGATGATTTCGGGATTCTCGCCCACCCGGTGGAAACGATTGATCGCAGTCGGACGGATCCGGTGGAACGTATCGCCCAGCTCGCCGAAATCCGGAAAATCCGGACCTTGGTGCTCGGCCTGCCGCTGCGGATGGATGGCGGCGAGGGCGAGTCCGCCGCCAAGGTCCGCGCCTTTGCGGCCCTCCTCCGCGAGCGAATCCGGGACATCCCGCTGGTTTTCGTCGATGAAACGCTCAGCACCTCCAGCGCCGCCGCCAAACTCCGCGAGGCCGGCCGCACGAGTCGCACCCAAAAGTCCGTCATCGACCAAGCCGCCGCCGTCGAGATCCTGAACACCTGGATGGGGATCTGAGCCCGTGGACTGCCTTCTCAGCCGTAACCATGCAGTGGCAAGATGGCATCCACCCCAAGGCCGTCCGGAGTTCATCTTTAGCATGCCGCGCCACCACGGACCGCAAAGCACGCGGCAGGAAACAAGCTTGAACTCTGACCATCCAATCCCCGCGCCACACCCTACACACCCTGTCACTCGACTGCATGGTTACGGCTCAGCCGCCCGCCGCGGCCACGTGGAAAACCACCGCGAAAAGCACTAGCTGCAGGCCACCGAGGGCTAACAGACGGTTGAAACCCGGACCCGGCGGGAGCGTGAAAACACCCCAGACAATGCGCATGCCGGTCAGCAGCACCGGAATGCTCGCGAAGATCAAATGCGGTTGATCCAGCACCAGCCAGGCCAGCCCCGCGAAGGCCGCGAGCTTGATCTCCAGCCAGATCACCGCGGCTGCCACCTTCGGTCCGCAGCGCACCGCCAGCGTGCGTTTTCCCGTGCCCGTGTCCTCCTCGCGGTCGCGGAAATTGTTGATCGAAATGAGCACCGCCGAAAGCAGGCCGGTCTGCAAGCCTAACAAGAGTGCCTCGCGCGGCCAGCCGCCGGTCTGGATGAAAACCGTGCCGCCCACCGCCACCAAGCCGAAGAAAAGAATCACGAACAACTCGCCCAGCCCGCGGTATGCCAGGGGAAAAGGACCGCCGGTGTAGCCATAGGCGAGAAACAGCGAGGGAATGCCGATGAGCGCGATCGGCCAGCCGCGTGCCTGATAGAGAACCACCCCGCAGACCAGCGCCACGCCGAGAAAAGCGGCCGCAAGCTTCAGCACCGTGCGCGATGACAACATGCCGGAGGCCGTCACCCTCACCGGTCCGAGCCGGCGCCCGGTATCCGCGCCTTTCCGCGCGTCGATCGCATCATTGAAAAAATTCGTCGCAATCTGGATGGCCACCGCGCCAAGCAGGGTGCAGCCGGCCAGCCACACGTCGAAGGCACCGCCGAGTTTCCAAGCCAGCACGCAGCCAACCCACACCGGCACGACTGCGGCGGGCAGGGTCTTGGGCCGCGCAGCGAGCACGCAGGATTTGAGAAACACAGGCGACACGCGCAAGATTGAATCGGATCACGGGGATTTCAGCCAATGATTTCACCAGCCGCAACCGCCCGGTGGCGGATTCACCCGGGCACTATGGGCAAGCAAGTCGCCGGACGGACAGTTCGGCGGCTTTGAAGCGCGTTGCCAAAGGGAAAGTGGTCTGTGGGAAGGCTGAAAATCATCGCCCGATCTTCGCAACCACCCCGGCCGTCAACACCTCCACGCCATGGTTTTCCCAGAGGATGCATCGCCTTTCTCTCCCGGGGCTCTTCTGATTCTTGGCAAAACCCGATTTGCGACCACAATCCGGTTGTGGAAATTTTCACCCGAGACGATCTGCAACCTGTCCCCATGCGCATGAAACATCTGCTCTTCTCCCTGATCCTCACAATCCCGGTCCTCGCAGGGAAACCCAACATCCTCTTCATCCTTGCGGACGATCTCGGCTACGGCGACCTCTCCTGCTACGGCCAGACCCGCTTTCAAACCCCCGCCATCGACCACCTCGCCACTCACGGCATTCGCTTCACCGACCACTATTCCGGCAGCACCGTTTGCGCGCCGTCCCGCGCCTCCCTGATGACCGGCAAGGACACCGGCCACACCGCCATCCGCGGCAACGGACCCTTCTCCCTCTCCGCTGCTGAGACGACCGTCGCCACCTTGCTGAAACAAGCGGGTTATCAAACCGCCCTCATCGGGAAATCCTGCGTCACAGGCAACACCCAGACGCCCGAAACCCCCGCCCAACACGGATTCCAGTATTTTTTCGGCACCACCGATCACAAGGATGGTCACTTCCGTTACCCGAAGTTCCTCTACGAAAACACCAAGCGCATCGATTTCCCTGACAATGATCTGCACACCGGCAGCCATTACGACCTCGACCTCTACACCGAAAAGGCGCTCGCCCATCTCGACGCACAATCCGCGGAAAAACCCTTCTTTCTGCTCCGCTCCATCCCGGTCCCCCACGCCTCCATCAACCAGCCGGAAGAGTCCGTTCCCGGAAAGCCCGCCAAACACCCGCACTACACCCGCGTCGCCCAACCGGAGATGTCCTATGCCGCGATGATGGTCCGTATCGACAATATCGTGGCCGCGATCACCGACAAGCTACGCGAAAAAAACCTGCTGGAAAACACCCTCATCATCTTCACCTCGGACAACGGGCCTCACTCGGAGGGTGGCTATCAGCCATCCATGCTCAACTCGTCCGGCTCACTCCGCGGGCACAAGCGCGATCTGTATGAAGGCGGCATCCGCGTGCCCTTCATCGCCCACTGGCCGTCCTCCATCCAGCCGGGCCGGGCAAGTTCCCACCCATCCGCCTTCTGCGATTTCCTTCCCACCGCTTGCGAAATCGCCGCCCTTCCCGCTCCGGCGGACATTCAGGGAATCTCCTTCCTTCCCACCCTGTTAGGCAGGGACGGCCAAGCCAGCCATGACCACCTCTACTGGGAATTCCACGAGCGTAACGGACGCCGCGCCCTGCGCTCCGGCGGTTGGAAAATCGTCCAATACGATCTCAATAAAAATCCTCCCGGCCGCATCGAACTCTACCATCTCAAGGATGACCCGTCCGAGACCACCAATCTCGCCGACAAACACCCCGACATCCTTGAAACGCTGACTGCTAGAATCCACACCGCCCGCATTCCAAGTCCGCTCTTCCCCATGCCGTCGCTCGATTGACGCGATCAGTCGCGCCGCAGGAAATCCAGCATGGCCTGCGCCGAGTTCTTCGAGATGCCCGGCAGCGTTGCGATTTCCTCCACGCTGGCCGCCTTGATGCGGGTCACGCTGCCGAACTTCTTCAGCAGCCGTTGTTTTCTCGCGGGCGACATGCCCGGGCATTCATCTAACAAACTCTCTCGCATGCGGCGGCGGTAGAGCAGAGCGTTGTAGTCGTTGGCGAAGCGGTGCGCCTCGTCGCGGATGCGCTGGAGCAGCTTGAGCGCCCCGCGATCATGCGGAATGAGGACCGGCTCGCTCCTGCCCGGGATGAAGATTTCCTCACGCTGCTTGGCAAGGCCGATGACCGGCAGGTCGTGAAGGCCGAGGGCGTTCAACTCCCTCACCGCCATGCCGAGCTGGCCCTTGCCGCCATCGACGATGACCAGATCCGGCAGCACGATCTTCGCGCGGCCATCACGGGCGAGGCGGCGCTGGATGTCGAGCGGGCTTTCCTGGGAATGCGCGCCATCCGGGGCGGAAGCGGAGTTCTCTAACAAAATCCTGGAATACCTCCTGCGGATGACTTCCGCCATCGACGCGAAATCATCCTGGCCCGCCACCGTCTGGATCCGGTAGCGGCGGTAGTTTTGATTGTCCGGCCGGCCGTCGGTGAAGCGGACCATCGAGGCGACGATGTGATTGGAGGAAACATTGGAGATGTCAAAACACTCCATCACCCGCGGCGGACCGGCCAGATGAAGTTCCTCGCCGAGTTCCGCGAGATCCTCTGTCGGTTTCACGGTGCGTGGCAGGCCGCGGCCGCGGCTGAACTGGCGGGTGGGCGTGAGGGTTTTCTCCAGGTTCCGCCACACGTCGCGAAGAGTGGCCGCTTTCTCGAAATCGAGGTCCGCCGCAGCGCTCTCCATCTCGATCCGGAGTTCCTCCAACAAATCGCGGCGGCCCTTGCCCTCGAGGATGCGGCAGGCTTCCTCGACGCGTTCCAGATAGGCCTCGCGGGTGATGCGCGCGATGCACGGCGCCGAGCAGTTGCGGATGATGTCGGCATTGCAATGGCGGTAGTCGCCCTCGTCGGGATTGTGCGGCCTGCAAACCCGCAGGCCGAAACCGCGGTTGAGCCATTCGAGCGTGTGGTGGAGCGCGTTCGAATGCGGAAAGGGCCCGAAATATCGCGAGCCGTCGTCTTTTTTCACCCGGGTGGTGCTGAAGCGCGGCCACGGATCGGCGAGCCGGATTTTCGCCAGCAGGAAACGCTTGTCGTCACGAAACGCAACATTGTAGCGCGGCCGGTAGTCCTTGATCAGCTTGCCCTCTAACAAAAATGACTCCTCCTCGTTGCGCACCGTGTGGATCTCAAAGTCGTGGATCGAATCAATCAGCGCGCGGGTCTTCAAACTCGCCCGCATCTTCTGCGAGGCCATGAAATAGGATGACACCCGGCGTTTGAGATCCCGCGCCTTGCCGACATAGATGATCGATCCCAGACGGTCCTTCATGAGATAAACCCCGGGTTGGTGGGGCACCTCGCGCAGTTTGGCTTTGAAATCCGGCTTGCTCACTGTGCCAGGCGGATGCCGCGGTCTTCGATTTGGATCGTGCGCTTCTTCAACAAGGCGCCGAGCGACTGTTTGAAGGTGCGTTTGCTGACTCCGAGTTCCTCATGGATTTCGGCGGCGCTGCTGTGATCGCCGATGGCCCAGAAACCGCCACGCGCGCCGAGTTCTGCCAGAATGCGGTCCTCAAGCTCCGTCACCCGGGCGCGGCCCGGCGCGTGCAGCGTGAGGTCGATTTTTCCGTCCTCCCGGATGCCGGCGATGTATCCCTTGGTTTTCTCACCGGCTTGGAGCGCTTGGAACACGCCCTCCGCAAACAACAAGCCGCTGTGGCTGCCATTGACGATCGCCTTGTAGCCCAACTCCGTTTTCCCGAAAACAATTAGGTCCACCTCGTCACCGGTCCGGAATGCATGCGGAGTGAGATCAAGATGACGTGACAAGCGCGCCGAGGCAATGATGCGTCCGGAAACGGGATCGACATGAACATGCACCAGATAGGTTTTTCCGGGCTCCATACGGGTTTTTTGCTCGCGGAATGGAACCAGCAGATCCTTGGCGAGTCCCCAGTCGAGGAACGCGCCAACGCCGGTCACATCCACGCATTTGAGCTTGGCGAAGTCCCCGGGCATCGCCTTGGGCGTCTCGAGCGTGGCGACCGGGCGGTCCTCGGAATCGGTGTAGAGGAAGACATCAAGATACGCCCCGATGACATTGTCCGCCGGTACCTCGCGGTGGGGCAGCAGGACTTCTCCAAGCTCGCCGCCATCAAGATACAGCCCGAAGGACTTCTCGCGGAGGATTCTCAGGGACGCCCGTTCACCGATTTTCGCCATGGCGGAAGATGGACCCGGATGGCCCGGGAGTCGATGGCGTTTCTCAGGACCTGGGCGCGGCAGTGGCAGTTCGGTGGAGCGCCCCCTGTTCTCCAGAGAACCACCGTCTTCCCCACCATCGTGGTGCTGCCACGCAGTTCACGGCTCCGCGTAAAACCGTGACAGCCCCCCAACAGCGACACCTCACTTCATTGTTCCACCATGGACCCGGCGTTTCGAACCGGGGCGAAGTGAAAATAGCCGTTGCCAAGTCGGCTCTCATCACGCGCTGCAGAATCTCCGCTTACCACTGGTGGCATCGCGCCCGCGATTCGCATGTTGAAACCGATTTCCGGCGACTTTTCAAAATTTGGCGGCGACCGGCCTATCTGGAATCATCATTTTCCCCCGGCATCATTTTCTCGGCCATTTTGAGGCCCATCAGCTGCATTTCCTTGGCTTGCTGCTGGTATTCCTGAAACGCCGCCATTTGTGCCTCGCTGAGGATCTTTTCCGCTTCCGCCTTCAGAGCTTGCTGTTGGCTGGCCCAGCTCTTTTCAAAGGTTTCGACGATGTTCCCCTTCATCATTTCCTGGATCCCGTCAGGACGGGACAAATCCGGGGTCTTGGATTCGGTCCGGGCGCGATACATGGCATCCACCAGGCGGGTCTCGGTTTCTTCGTCGAGTGGCACGCCCTTGCTGCTCATGGTCGCGCGAATGCCGTCAAGTTGCTGACGTTCGGGCAGGTGGTTTTTATAGTCGGTGAATTTCTCGTAGTCTTCCTCGCTGTTGAGGAATTTTTTGATCTCCTCCTGTTGGTCGCGGCTGCGCTGGGAGAGCTCCTCGGCGAGCGCTTTTTGCTCTTCGGGCGTGGCGCTGAGCATCTTCAGGCCGAGTTCCTGTTGCGCCGCCATTTCCTTGCCGAGCAGGTCCTTGAAATACTCGGTTTCCTCCTTGTTCAGGTCCAAGCTGTCGATGAAATCCTGATACATCATGGCCACAGCCATTCTCACGCCCTGGTTCATCATGGATTTCCCGGCCGGATTGTCCCACATCTTGCGGGCGGTTTTGGCGAAGGACTCCTCGCCCGGAGGTTCAGGTTTCGCGGGAGCGGCGGGTTTCAGTTCCGCCCGGCTTTTGGTGCGGACGGGCGGCGTGACTTCCCCGTCGGTGGCGGTGGTGGCGGTGGCGGCGGTGGCGGCTTTCGATGGCACTGCCGCGATTTTTCTCTCGGCCTCAATGCCTGCACGCATCGAAGCGATCCGGGTTTCCTCAATGGCGACCGTGGCCAACACCGCCACGGCCACAAGTCCGATTACAACTGGGGTTTTCATAGCGAATGCCATTCAAAGAAATCACGGCCGCCAGAGCCACTCTATTTTTGCCGGGTATTTCAAACCCGCGAGGCAGGCCGCCCTGCACCGACTCCATGCGCCCTTCAACCGTGAAAAACTGGAATCAGTCGCACAGTGAGCCAGCCGGACTTGCAATGCGTCAGGGCTCGATCTGGTATGTCATGCCAGCCTCGGTGGGGAAGCGGAAGGTGCCATTCTTGGAAACCTCGAGTTCGGCGCTGCGGTCGTTGTTTTCTCTGAGGGTGATGGAGGTTGGCTTGCCCTGG
>JBGSUP010000145.1:0-10718 GCA_041753485.1 Akkermansiaceae bacterium | reverse complement strand
GCACCGAGGTTGCGCAGCGGGCCGGTGCGCATGCGCAGGATGTAAGCGAGCGGCGCAAGCGGCGCAGGCAGATCGTGGCCCCAGCGCAAGCCGTGATAGGAAGGGTCCGGCACGTCGAAGAGCGGGTGTTTGCCAACGGCCCAGTCGAACTTCCCGGAATCGATCACGATCCCGCCGATGCCGGTGCCGTGGCCGCCGAGCCATTTCGTGAGGGAATGGACGACGATGTCCGCGCCGAACGAGATCGGCTTGGTGAGATAGGGGGTCGAAAATGTGGAATCGACGATGAGCGGCAGACCACGGGCATGGGCGATCCCCGCGATCGCCTCCAGATCGGAAATTTCCAGCGCGGGATTGGAGACGGACTCGCAGAAAAACGCGCGTGTTTTGTCGTCGACCGCCGCGGCAAAGTTTTCCGGGTTGTTAGAATCCACGAAACGCACCTCGATGCCGAGTGCTGGCAGGATGTCTTTGAACTGGGTGTAGGTGCCGCCATAGAGATTGCGGGCGGAAACGATGTTGTCGCCGGCCTGGGCGAGGTTGATGATCGAATAGAAAATCGCCGAGGTGCCGGACGCGATGGCGAGACCCGCGGCTCCCCCTTCGAGGGCGGCGACGCGTTGCTCCAGCACGTCGTGGGTGGGGTTCATCAAGCGGGTGTAGATGTTCCCGAGTTCGCGCAGGGCGAAAAGATTGGCGGCGTGCTCGGTGCTGTCGAAGACATAGGACGCCGTGCGGTAAACGGGCACCGCGCAGGCATGGGTGGTCGGATCGGAGGCATATCCGGCGTGTAGGCACTGGGTTTCGAGTTTCATGGGCGTGATGGTTTTGTGTGATCAATCAGAGTGCCTTCGGCACTCAAGATCAAGCGCGAAGCGAGGGGGGGTTCGTTGCGACCGTGCGATCCAGGAACCGGTGGAATCACCCGGCATCACCACCCCGTTCGCCAGTTCCCGGCACTAACGCGCCGCCGGGGGATAGACGATGATCCGGGCTTCCGGATTGTCTTTCAGATAGGCGAAGGCCCAACCCAGCAGCACTGACAGGCGGTTGCGGAAGCCAATCAGGAAAAGGATGTGAATGAACAGCCAGGCGAACCAGGCGGGTAGGCCGCGAAGCCTCATCCCACCTGCCTTCACCACCGCGTGATTCTTGCCGATGATCGCCATGATCCCCTTGTCGAGGTAGCGGAATTGTGGCCTGAGACCGTGCTTGCGCTCCGCATGGCGGGTGGTCTCGAGCCGCTTTTCCTCCTTCAGCAGCTTCGCGACGTGGCGGCCCATCTGCGTCGCGGCGGGCGCGACGCCCGGCACCGGCTGGTCATCGCGATCCTTCATTCGCACCAGGTCTCCCGCGACAAAAATGTCGGGCAGCCCGGGCAACGAGAGGTCGGGCTCCGGCGTCACCCGCCCGGCACGATCGGCCAGAGGCACGCCAAGCTGGGCGGTCAGCGGGTGGGCCTCGACTCCCGCCGCCCAGATGATCGCCCGGGATTCCAACATCGTGCCATCCGTGAAATGAACCTCGCCACTGCGGATCTCGCCAACCCGCATACCAGTCCAGACCTCAACCCCCAACTTCTTCAAGCGCTGCCGGGCATACTCGCTCTGATCCTCATCAAAGGCCTCAAGCACCCGTTCCGAGCCCTCAATCAGCACCACGCGAAGTTTCGAGGTGTCGATCCTTCGGAAATTCGTCCGCAACGAGCGATGTACGAGGTCGGCAAAGGCCCCCGCCAGCTCGACCCCGGTCGGCCCGCCGCCCACGATGGCGACCGTCATCAGGCGGGTCATTTCGGCGGCGTCGGTGCACAACTCGGCCTGTTCAAGGTTGGAGAGCACCGTGCGGCGGATCGCCTGGGCATCGGCGAGGGATTTGAGCCCGAGCGTCAGCGGCTCCCACTGCGGATTGCCAAAAAACGAGGTCCGCGCGCCCACGGCGAGCAGCAGGTAGTCAAATTCATAGCGAACCCCGGATCTTCCCGTGGCGTGCCTGGCAGCAGCGTCGATGCCGGTGATCTCGTCCATCAGCACGGTGACGTTCGGCGCGTCGGCGAGGATCTGGCGGATCGACCGGGCGATGTCCGGCGAGGCCAGCGAGGCCGTGGCAACCTGATACAACAGCGGCTGGAACAAGTGGTGGTTGGTCCGATCCACCAGCGTCACCGCGAACCGCAAGTCTCCCGCCAGTGTGCGCGCGCACTCGAGGCCCGCGAAGCCGCCGCCGATGATCAGGACGCGGCTTGCGCCATCTGCTCTGTTTTCCATGCGCCGATTGTCACCGATCTTCCGACAAAATCAAACAAGGGGTGCGGAGATTCCCAAGAACGCGCCGAAATCAAAATATGCGCAGGATTTTACCGGGCGCGGACCCGATCCGGGCGCATCTTGCGAACGTTTCCACCCGGCAGGCCAAATAAAAGGTTGCCATATAGCCATATACAAATAAACCGAAATCATGTTGCAGGCAGCCATCGCGATCCTAGTTGTCATGGGAATCATCGCCAGCTCCGCACTGGCGGCCTTCTGGTGGGCGGCGAGGAACGGACAATTCGAGAACGTCGAGAAGGGCTCGCTTACAATTTTCGACGCTGATGAACCCGTTGGTAAAGCCACCGACTCGTTCCCCGGGGATGAAGTAAAGACTCCCGCTGAGAATCCGTTTTGAAATACTTGATCCGATGACTCAAACCGACATCCAAACCAGCCGCGAGGAGCGCCTTGCGATCGACCGTGCGGCGAAAAAACCGGTGGGCCTGTTGATCGGCAGCTCGCTGATCTGGCTGTTGTTGGGTTCATTCCTGGCCATCGGGGCATCAATCAAGCTTCACAACCCGGGTTTCCTGGCGGACGCCAACTGGCTGACATTCGGCCGCGTCCGTCCGGCACATTTGAACACCGTGGCTTACGGTTGGCTCTCCACCGCCGCCATCGGCATCGGCCTGTGGATTCTCTCGCGCCTGTGCCGGGTGCCCGTGAAGGACGACATGAGCCTGACACTCGCGGTGATTTTCTGGAACATCGGCAATGCGGTGGGAACCTGGGGCATTCTTCGTGGCGATGGCAACTCGGTCGAGTGGTTGGAATATCCGACTTATGCCGCGCCACCGATGTTGATCTCCTTCGCCTTCGTAATGATGGCTGCGGTAAGCCTGATTCGCAGGCGGAGGCCGGGTCATATCTACGTCTCCCAGTGGTATATCGCAGCCGCGTTTTTCTGGTTTCCGCTGATGTTTCTAACCGCAGTATGCCTGCTGCTGTGGAATCCGGTGCAGACCGCCGCACAGCCGCCGATCAACTGGTGGTTCGCGCACAACGCGCTCGGGTTGTGGTTCACTCCGGTGGGTCTCGCCGCGATTTACTATCTGATCCCAAAGGTCATCGGAAAACCGATTCACAGTTATTATCTCTCGATGGTCGGTTTCTGGGGACTCGCCTTCTTTTACGCATGGGCGGGCATGCACCACCTCATCGGCGGCCCCTATCCGGCCTGGTTGATCAGCGCCAGCGTGGTGGCCAGCGTGATGATGTTCGTGCCGGTGATCGCGGTGGCAATCAACCAGCATTCCACGATGAAGGGACACTTCGCGGCGTTGCGAACCAGCCCGACCCTTCGTTTCATCGTCTTCGGCGGCATCAGCTACACCGTCGTCAGCGCGCAGGGCAGCCTGATGGCGATCCGCGAACTGAACCACCTCACGCATTTCACCCATTATACCGTAGCTCATGCGCATCTTGGTGCCTACGCCTTCGCCTCGATGGTGTTCTTCGGAGCGATCTACTACATGATGCCGCGGCTGCTGGAGCGCGAATGGCCGAGCGCCTGGCTGATCCGCGGGCACTTCTGGCTCTGCGGCCTTGGAATCATCTTTTACTTCACCAGCCTCACCTGGGGCGGCCTGCTCCAGGGCATCGAATTGAACCGCAGGGAAACACCATTCCTGGAAATCGTCGCGCTGACCCTGCCTTATCTCAAGGCCCGGACTTGGGCCGGCAGCATGATGACGCTCGGCCACACCTTTTTCGCGATCTCATTCGTCTGGATGTTGTTCACCAAACCCTCCGCCAGCACCACCGCCACCCTGCTGGGAAAAACCAGCCCACGGATCGTCCAGTAAGCCAGCCATGAACCGCTTCCGCATCATTTTCACCGGCTTCATCCTGACGTTTTTCTCCTCGTGGGTGGGCCTCGTGCTGCTGCCCATCATCACCGTCGGCGACTTCAAACAGACCGTCGATCCTGCGACCGGAGCGAAAATGCCACCCGATCTCAGCGCCTTGGAAAAACGCGGCCAGCAGGTGTATGTCTCGCAGGGCTGCATCTATTGCCACAGCCAGCAGATCCGCCCGGAGCGCGCCGGAACCGACATCGCCCGCGGCTGGGGAAGCCGCCGGACCATCGCCGATGATTACATGGCGCAGGGAAGGGCCTTGTTGGGAACCATGCGGACCGGGCCGGACCTGTCGAATATCGGAACCCGGAATCCGAGCGATACCTGGCACTTGATGCATCTCTACAATCCTCAAACCACCTCGAAGGGATCGAACATGCCACCGTTCTCCTTCCTTTTCATCGAGCGGGAAATCAAGCATGACAAATCTCCCGATGCCCTGAGTTTGCCGGCTGAGTTTGCCCCGCCAGAGGGTATGGAGATCGTCCCGAGCGAGGATGCCAAGGCGCTGGTCGCCTACCTCAAATCCCTGAAATTCAGCAGCTACACCGTGCCCGGCGCGAAACGGGCGGAAATCGAATCCAAAGCCGAGGCACCACAGCGATGAACAAATCCAAAGCGGGAAACGAGGCCGGGGCTGATTTCAATGTTCGTGAAATCCATGGCCAGATCTGGCGCGAACATGCCGAGCCGACCGAACGCTTCCGGGCGATGCCATGGTGGTTGAAGCACGGGATCTACGGTCCGCTCGCGATCTGGGCGCTGTGGTATCTCTTTGTCTATTCCGGAGGTTTTAACTCCGACGAATATTACGAGGGATACGCGAGTGTTCCCTACCACCTGGCGGATTCCAACCGTCTGCCGGAGCAACCCGCGGACGCTCTATCGGATGCCGCGAGTCGTGTTCAAAATGGCGAGAGGGTTTATGCGTCTGTTTGCAGTTCTTGTCATCAGGCAACCGGACTGGGAGTGCCCGGAGCCTTTCCGCCGCTCGCCAGTTCCGATTGGGTCTCCGGCAAGCCGGAAATTCTTGCAGCCGCCGTGCTTCACGGGCTGTCCGGACCGATCGCAGTCAATGGCGTTGCCTACAACGGAGCGATGCCGCCATGGGGAGCCGCCCTCAGCGATGATGAGATCGCGAATGTCCTCACTTACATTCGTTCCGCATGGGGAAATACCTCCGAATCCGTGGACCCCGATCTCGTCGCCCCCATCCGCCAGGCGCATGCGAATCGGACTCCTTGGACGGATCAGGAACTCCGGAAAACTTTTCCCGATTGATCCATGGCAAGCTGCTGCGGTTGCTCGGGAGCGAAACCCGCCGTGACGACCCCAAGCGGGGATCCGACTGCAATGTCATGGCTCCGTCTGGGCATCGCCGCGCTGCTTGCCGGCCTGACGATGTATCTGAGTCTGGGCACCAATCTCGGGAATCCACAAGGGCTCGCCCGGACCCTCATCCATGGCACACTGATCGCCATCTGTGGCGGAGTGATGCTGGGTTTGGGATGGCCAATCTTCGAAAGTGGCTGGAAGGATCTCCGGGCCGGGAGAATCACCCTCGAGCATGCCTTTCTAATCGGGATTCTCGGTTCCTATGGCGCTTCCATCCACAGCTCCTTGAGTGGAGAAGGACCGATCTACTACGAGGTGGCGGTGGTCCTGATCGCAATCTATCAGTTTGGTCGCAATGTCACCGGCCGCCAGATCCGGCAACAGGCGAATCTTGCACATGCCATTCCAGGCCTTCGTGAAACCGCTACCATTTCGAGCGGTGGAGTCCTGTCGGAAGTGTCTGTCGGTGCGATCCGAAAAGGCCAGCTCGTCGTGTTGAAAGAAGGAGAGACCATTCCCATCGATGGCGTGATCAAGGATGGTTGCGCCTATGTCGAGCAACAGGCACACACCGGAGAAACCTATCCGCAGCCCCACGCTCCGGGCGACAAGGTGCTAGCCGGCAGCGTGCTTCTCGATGGCGGAATCACCGTCCGCGCCACCAGTGATGGCAACGCCCGGGAAATCGACCGGCTCATCGCATCCCTCACCTCGTGTGACGCGGTCCCGGTCAAGGCCGAGGCGCTTGCAAGCCGGATCCTCGCCTTCTTCGTGCCAACCGTGCTCGGCATCGCCATCCTCACAGCCATCATCTGGACCCTGCTCGGCCGGCCGGCGGACGGCTGGATCAACGCGCTCACCGTCACGGTGGTGGCTTGTCCCTGCGCACTCGGCGTCGCCATCCCGCTCGCCATCTGGCGGGGTAGGATGGAACTGGGCATGCTCGGAATCATCCCGGCGCGGGCCGGGTTTCTCGACCGCCTTTCCGAAATCGATGCGGTCGCCTTTGACAAGACCGGTACCCTCAGCGACCCGCGCTTGGAACTCGTGGAATTTATCATTCATCAAAATGCTCCGCCGCAGTTGCTAAATTGGGTGATTGCGATTCAAAAGAAGTCATCCCATCCGGTCGCCCGTCCGTTTTGGAAACTCAGCGGCAACGACAGCTCGCCGCTTGCGGACTTGCGCGTCGAAACCCTTCCGGGCCGCGGCATCCGCGCATCGTTCACTGGGGACGGGCGTCCCTGCGAAGTAATGATCGGAAACCGCCACTTGATCCAAGATCTGACGGTTCCCGCACCTTCTAACACAGCGAAGCGCGCACTCTACGTCATGATTGAAAACCGCGTCGTGGCCACCGCCAGGCTGGAGGAATCCACCCGCAGAAACAGCGCCGCCGCGCTGGAGAGCCTGGCACGGGACGGTTGCGAAGTCTCAATCCTGACCGGAGACTCGACCGTTCCGGACGAATACCGGCTCGATTCCATCCATGTGGAATCCGGACTTTCATCGAAGGAAAAGGCAGCTTGGATTTCGCAGCAGAATGCAACACGGCACATCCTCTATGTCGGCGATGGATTGAACGACTGCGAGAGCTTCGCCCTTGCCCACGCGAGCATCGCCCTCAAAAGCGGCAACCCGACGGCCCGGGACCTCGCCCAGGCGGTTTTGCTGCACGATGATGTCGCTGTGATTCCGGTTGCCCTGCGTCAAATGAAGGCGCTCCGCAAACAACTCACCGGTATTCTCAGATTTTCCTTCATCTTCAATGCAACCGGAGTGGGCCTCGCCGCCTGCGGGATGCTTCACCCGGTGGTCGCGGCGGTATTGATGTTCGCTTCCAGCATCTTTGTCATCTCCCGCATCCAGCAATCCGGGGGCAAAACGCATGTAGCGGCACTCAATGAGTGGTGAAACCATTGATCCGTGCGAAGCCCTCATTTTTGATTCTTAAAGCTCCGGGAGGACGACTCGCCGACGAAAAACCTTGCTCCAACTGGTTCAACCGCAATCCCCGAGTCGCTGGACCTATGGTAAAGGCGCGGCCTTTATGGGGATCACGCAGCGGAAACCGAGATGATTGCTGGCGGTGCTGACCTCGCCCTTGCCACGGGTTCCGGTGATGTAGCGCGAGCAGTATTTGCTCGTGCAAAGGAACGAACCACCCCGCTGGACGCGCATTTTGGCATCGGATTCGGCAGGGTCGCGGGGAGTGGGAGGGCCCTGTGGGTTGCGGGTCACTTCCGCAATGGTTTTCCGGTTGGCGTAGGTGTCCACGCGGTACCAGTCGCTGCACCATTCCCATACATTGCCGGACATATCATGGAGTCCGTTGGGATTGGGCGGGTATTGCGCGGTGGGGGCGATTCCTTTGAAGCCGTCCTCACCGGCGTCGCCGTTCTCGACCGGGAATTCGCCTTGGTAAATGTTTGCCCGAAAGCTGCTTCCGCGGCAAATCCGGCGGAGGGCAGGAGCCAGAGCAAGAGCGGCAGTCTGGGAGTTGATTTCATGAAAGTTTGATGGCTGTGGTTTCACCTGCTTATTCTGCGGCAGTTGCAGCTTCGGGAAAAATTGCTTTCCAATCATCCTTCATGCTCGTGACTACCCAGGTCCTCACGCTCACCCCATCAAGGCCTTTGTCAAGATTCCCGACATGCGAGTCGCGGTCGTAGGCCCACTCGCGGTCGGCGTCAGTGTGGTGGATGAGCATGCCGAAGCGCGGACCCGCACCCGCCGTGGTCCATGCGAGCATCTCGAAGTCGCCGTCGGAATTTCCGCATGCCATCAGCGTGCGGTGTCCGATATGGCACTGGATGCCGACGGGCTTGCCGTCCTTGTCGTCGTTGTGGGCGATCTCCGGAAGTTTGATGAGGACGGGTTTCCCATCACGGAGTTCATCTTCAGCCCGCCGCTGCTGCCGATGACTTGCTCGGGTGGGATGCCATAGACTTTCTCCGGCCAATGGGCGCATGAACTCGATGCCGCCGCCGGTAATGATGGGCAGTTCGCTGTTCTTGGCGGGCAGGTTGCGGAGGTGATCCATGATCGCCTGCCACTCCTTGATCTCGCCGGGCGCGCCGGTTCCGTCCGTGGTGGTGATGCTGGCTTTGTCCAAGGTGCCCGCTGGAGGCAGGAGTTCGGGTGTGCCGCTGCGCAGGTCATCAAGGGCTTCGACCTTCGAGGTAAGAGGCTGGCCGTCCTTTTTCTTCGCCTGGAGCGGGAGTTTGCCTTTGGTGTATTTCGGAATGGCGACGAGGATGGTGGCTAGATAAAGCGGCGTGGTGAGACTGTAAAGGCGCGCGTCTTTGCCAGCGATGTCGATGGCCTTGTAGCGGCGATCCAAGTCGCCGAGTTCAAGAGCGGTCACGACATCGAATTTCGGGCGAGACATGTCGTGGCGGACTTTCAGGCCAGAGGTGCGGGGGAAATACTCGCCGGGGTGGGCGGGATTATCCACGAGGAAGAACTCCAGCATGTTCTTCAGCTCCAAGCCTGTGAAATAACCTGTCACCAGCGTGCTGCCTGCCGTGGTATCGAGCACACCGGCACCGAGCGGGGCGATGGCGAAGTCATGCGGGTAAAAGCGAGTTCGGGGGCGGCGATTTCCTCCCAATAGCGCACGGCAGGCGCGTGGTGAACGTGGTTGTGATCGGTGAGGGCTAGCCACACATTGATGTCCGGGATGTCCATTTACTTGTTCTTTGACGCCTGGGCGATCACGCGGTGATAGTTTTCGATGTCTTCTTCCTCAAGAATTGCGTTGAGTTCCGCATTGGACAGGGCTGGGTGCAATGGAGCACCCGAAATGCGGGGTATGCCCACGGGGAGTGGATAGAGATTCGGGCGCGGGGCGGTGTCATTTTCCTGCGTTTGTGGCGCACGCAAACCGGCCTCGATTTAGGCAGCGAGGAGATCTTTGAGCTTCACTCCTTGTTGGACGGCACGCATTTTTACTTCTTTGAAAAGCGGATCTGGCAGATCGAGGGCCGTTCTCATAAAAGAAAATTGATGCAAAAATGTGAAAGTGCAAATAAGTTTCTGTGCGACTATCTCCCGCGCTCAGGCGGAAGCGGATCGGGGGGCGTTGAGCGTCCGGAACCGGTGGATTTCATGGTCGTAATGAACCCAAAAAGCGGGCCGCACCCGCCTCGCGACGGATGCGGCCCGGTGAGCTGAATCAGCGCGGCGTTACTTCGCGTCCAGCGTCATGGATTTGATCTGCTTCTCCAGTGACTCAAGGCTCCAGTCGCCGGCCGTTTGGCTGGGCGGGAATTCCTTCATGGTCAGGAGGAACCTGCTGGCGACCATCTGCATGGGGCCGAGCACATAGGCGCGGTCGATCATCCAGTCGTGGTAGGTATTCGAGTTGTGCTGGGCCCGCTCAAATGGATCACGGCGCAGGTTGAAGAGCAGCGGCAGGCGCAACTTGATGAGAGGCTCGCGCCAGACTTGGAGTTGCTCGGCGCGGTTTTCAAGGTAAGTCGCCTTCCAGTCTCCCACGCGGATGGACATCACGTCGCCGTCGTCGCCCACATAGATGAACTCGTTGCGCGGCGAATCCTTTACCTTGCCGCTCAGGTAGTCGGTCAGGTCGTAGCCGTCGATGTGGTTCTTGTAAGTCCGGCCGTTGAGTTCCACGCCGCCCTTGAACAGCTTTTCTTTGATGTCGGGCGCACCGGCGGCGGTGGCGAAGGTGGGCAGCCAGTCTTCGTGCGAAACGATGCCGTTGAGCGTGGTGCCGGCCGGGAACTTGCCGGGCCATTTGATGAAGCAAGGCACGCGGAAGGCACCTTCCCAGTTCGAGTTTTTCTCACTGCGGAAAGGCGTGGTGCCGGCATCGGGCCAGGTGTTGTAGTGAGGGCCGTTGTCGGTGGAGTATTGGACGATGGTGTTGTCTGTGAGACCGAGGTCGTCGATCAGCTTGAGCAGTTCGCCGACGTGCATGTCGTGCTCGACCATGCCGTCGCTGTATTCATCGGAGTTCGGGCCGGCCAGGTTTTTGTGCTCTTCCTTGACGTGGGTGCGGAAGTGCATGCGGGTGCCGTTCCACCAACAGAAGAAGGGCTTGCCCTCCTCGTTCATGCGGGTGATGAAATCCTTGGCGGCGGCGAGGGATTCCTCGTCGATGGTCTCCATGCGCTTCTTGGTGAGTGGGCCGAGGTTTTCGACCGTCTGGCCGCCCTTGCCATCGGCCTTGCTCTTGATCACGCCG
>JBGSUP010000144.1:0-3767 GCA_041753485.1 Akkermansiaceae bacterium | reverse complement strand
TCTTCCGCCGCGGGGCGGGCCGGGCGCGAGCTGTTCGTCCAACTCAACTGCATGTCCTGCCACACGAGCGACACCTTCACCGACAGCAACAGGTTGCCGACCCTGCACAATGTCGGCACCCTCGGGGCGGGCTCCGGCCAGCGCCTCGGCGGCGGTCCGGGGTCGTTGTCCGGGATCGATACCCCGACCCTGCGCGGGCTTTGGAACACCGCGCCGTATCTGCACGATGGATCGGCGTCGACCCTGGCGGAAGTCCTGACCACACGCAACCCCCTCAACCTGCACGGCGTGACGTCAACCCTGACCACGACGGAGATCGACAACCTGGTCGCCTACCTCTTGCAGATCGACGACTCCGAAACCTCGGTCAATCCGGAGGTCAACCACGGGTTTGTCCTGCGCGACAATTTCGACAGCTACGCCGTCGGCTCGAACTTGCAGGGACAGGGCGGTTGGAACAGCTCCCGGCCCACCATCACCGACGCCACAATCGCTACCGATCCCGGAGTCGGTGCCAACCGGGTGCTTTCGTTGGCCGAGATCACCGCCAACGGCAGCCAGGCGGTCATCGACAACACTTTCCTTCAGATCGAGGACGGCACGACCGCCACCGTGTTCTTCCGCATGCGCCACACCGGGTTGTCCGGCGATCCTGACACGCCAATGGGCGTGACGTCGAATGACGCCGCCTCCCAAGGCAGCCCGATGGACCTGCAGGTGAAGGTCCGCGACTCGGGCGTGCAAATGAAAACCGAGGGCGGAAACATCCAGGTGTCCGACCTCGACCGCGACGTGTGGTTCAAGGTCTGGTGGGTCGTCTCCAACGGTGCCAGCGGCGGACCGGAGACTCTTGAATGGTATATGCAGTCCGACGACGACCCCGACTACCGGACGATTCGCCACGTCACCACCGTGACCAGGAATCCGGGCAACACGGATCCGCTGATCGACACCCTGGCGTTCATGAAATTCAACGACAACGGTCGTTTGCTCATCGACGATATCTACTACGATGACGACCGCGCCAACCTCAACGACCCGACCGGCGGATACTCGCGCGAAAGCGGCATCGCTTCGGCATCGACGGTCTCGAGCCGCAAGATCGGGCTCGACTGGACGCTCGAACCCGGTGCCGGGATCTATTACGTCGAACTGGCCGCGTCGCCGGACGGACCGTGGATTCCGTGGACGCGCTTGCTCGGCAACCCCTCCGGGATCGTGGTCGACGGGCTCGACCCGGTCACCAGCTTCGCGTTCCGCGTCACCGCTCTAACAGCCGGCGGCGAGCTGCTCAGCCGCGACATCGTCGGGGGCGTGACCCAGGAACCCTACGACGATTGGGCGCAGGCGATTCCCTTGCCCGCCGAGATCTACGGCAAGATGAAGGACCCCGATGGCGACGGCATCCTCAACGTGTTCGAGCGCGCCTACGGCAGCCATCCGCTTTCCGCCGATCACGACGTCAAGCCCTACCAAGTCCGGAAGGACGGCAAGTGGTTCCTGAATTACCGCTACAATGCCGCCGCCTCCGATCTGACGCTTGTTCCACAGTTGAGTCACAATCTCTTGGAATGGAAGGAGGGCGTATCCTTCATCGACGACAAGTTGATCGAGACCGAGGGAACGGTCGAGATGCGCGCCGCCGAGGTCCTCGGGACGGCTCCTCCCAGCCTCTTCATGCGGCTGCGGTTGGAATCGCAATACTAGCCGGCCACCCGGTGTTTTCGGTGAAATCAGAGTCCGGCGGGTCACAATCACAGATTGTTTTGTCGGACCCATTTCAGCTACCACGGCAGCGTGCCATCCTCACCGATGAAGGTGCCGCCCGACGTGCCGGGCGGGAGGGTGGCCGCATGATAGATCACCTCGGCACCCTCGCGGGCGCTGCGCGGGGCTTCCGCACCACCCATATCGGTGCGGCACCAACCGGGCGAAATCGCAGTGATGACCAGCGGCGTGCCGGCGAATTGTTTGGCCAGACAGACAGTGGCCATGTTGAGGGCCGCCTTAGATGTCTGATAGGCGAGGAAATTCGATTCCGCAAGCGGTGCTCCCTCGCCCGCGCACAGGCCGAAGGACCCCAGGCCCGAGGAGACCATGACGACGCGTGGCTCCGGCGCGTTGAGCAGATGGCTGGACAAGGCCAGCGTCAGCGCCACCGCTCCGGTCACGTTGGTTTCTAGGGCATGCCGGAGCCCTTCGACTGGATCGCAATCGCGCGGAAATACCCCGGCGTTGTTGACCAGCACATCCAGTTGGATGCCGGCGGAATCCAGTTGCCCGGGAACGCTTTCGATCAAGCCCGGGGATGTCATGTTGAGTTCGAGCGTGCTGGTCGCCGTGCCTTCGGGATCGAGTTGGCGGCGCGCTTCCTCAAGCGCCCCCAGCGAGCGCCCTGCGAATACGACACGGTAACCATTTTCAAGAAACAACCTGGCGGCTTCGAGTCCGAGTCCGCGATTGGCGCCGGTGATCAGGGCGGTTTTCTGCTTCATGTTGGCAAGGGTTCTATGATGCTTGCTGCAGGAATAAAGCTTCGAATGCCGCTTGCGCAAGACCGTGCAGGGCGGTTGTCTGGTTAGCTGATTTTTGGAGGGGAAGTTTTGAGGAGGCGCAAGGCGGCGAGGGGTTTGGCGCTGTGGTGGTGGAAGCCGGCGTTGAGACTCTCGAAGGCTTCCGCGTCGTGAAGCCGCAGGATGGCACCTCTCAATAGGGCAAGCACTTGGCCTCCGCTGGCTTTCTTGCGCGGACGCGAGGCGTCTTCTTTCCATCGGCTGGTGTCTCGTTTCCAATGGTTTTTGTTCTCCACCAACCAGTGGCCGCGGATGGCTTGCGCGAGGCGGGCGGCGCTTCTCTCCTCACGTTCGAGATTCGTGATGAAGTAGCGGGTCTCGCTTTTGAGCTCGTCGCTTTTTCCCTCAATCCATTCGCGCGTGACCCGGATCAACTGGCGTGCGCCGGGAAAGAGACTGATGTCTTGATCCAAATCGACCCGGGCGATGCGGCGGCATTCGATGCGGCCGTGGTCTTTTTCCCAGTCGCCACACCATTCGTCGGGAACAGCGGCAAGTTTGCTCTGCGCGAGTTGGTAGAGGGTGGGCTGGTTGTCTTTGAGGCCTAGCAGGTAGTCGCCACCGTGGTTGAGGATAATAAATGCCGTTTTTTTTGGGTGTTGAGGGTGTCGCCGGTCACGAGAGCGCCTTGGAGTTGGTCGGCGACGTCTTTATCGAGAAGACGTTGGGCGACAGGCAGTTCGCAGTCGTCCTTTTTGCCGCTGTAGGTGCGTTGGGCGAGGGGTTGGCCGGTGGCGTGGAAACAGAGTGTGACAATGCCGCCAAGCCGTCCTTTGGCTCCTATGCTTTTGCCGTCCGGCGCGAGGGATTTGGGGAGGAGCTCGCTGTTTTCCGTTAGCCAGGCGTTGAGCGCGCGGGCGAGTTCGACGGGGTCGATGCGATTGACCATGTCATTGAGAGCGCCGTAGCCGGGCATGGTTAGAAGACCGGTTTTCTTGTTGCGCTTGGTCAGGCCGATGGCGCGGCGCTGGTTTTGATCGAGCGGCGCGCACTTGTACCAGATGGCTTTGACGTCGGCGGCGCCGCAGATCAGTCCGTAAACGATAAGGCTGAGCATGGCGCTGAAGGGGTGGCGCTTGGCTTTGGGGCTGCGCGTGTCGGTGAGGCCCACCAGGGCGTGGCGCAGGGTGCGCAGCTCGGGGCATTTCAGGGCGCAGCGGGCACCGGCCGTGTCACCACCGGCGATGGCGGCTT
>JBGSUP010000143.1:0-5387 GCA_041753485.1 Akkermansiaceae bacterium | reverse complement strand
GTTGGTCCGCGACGGCCGGAGCTGCCAGGCCGGCACCGAGCAGCGCCACGATCCGGACCCATGTGTTAGAAGTTGGCATCCCAGTCATCGAAGATTTGGTTGGAGGAATTGAAATCGATCATGAAGGCGGGTTCCAGCGAGAGATTCACCTTGCCGAAGGCCGGACTCACGATCCCAAGCGACACCCCGTCGCCCGAGACCGCCCGGCCGGAAATCGTGCCGATGGGGGCGATGCGGACCAGCACGTTGTCGGCGGGCGGTTCCTTCACGGCCGCGAGGCTGCTGCGCGCGAAACGGATCTCGGCGACCTCATCGAGCGGAAACCTGAAGGTCCCGTGTTTGCCCTCGAACAGGATCCGGCCCTGCGGATCGAGCCCGCCGACACGGCCGGCGTAGCGATCGGTGCCATTGCTCATGAGAACCACGTCGTGCTCGTCCACCTGCAGGCTGCGGGCGGAATCCGGCATGCCGTTCCATTCCGCAACCACGATATCGGAGATCCGCACGTGCGAATCCTCCCCTTGGGCCACGAATCCGAAACCAGAGCCCTTGCCGGTGAACTCCGCGGTGACGGAATCCTCGGCGGCGGAATCAGGGTCATTCCACTGGGCGGCGAACTCATCGTTGACAAAGAGCGAGATGGAGCCGTTGTCGCGGTTGCTGCGCAACTCGATCCGGGCCTGACCGCTGTCGCCGAGACGCAGGGTGTTGTTGTTGCGGTGATCCCGTTCGAAGGATGCCTTCCCGTCGGCGTCCACGACGGAGCGGAACAGCGTGAGATAGTTGCTGTAAAGCTGGAGCACATAACTGTTGCCAAACAGGCGGGACAACCCGGCGGGATCCATGTGGGTGAGGGCGCGGGGCTTGTTATTGGCATCCTCCCCGTCCTCGGCGGCGGGTTTCGCAAAATCCGCATGGAACGCCACCGCCAGGTTGAGACGGTTTTTCCAGGCGATTTCGAAACGCAGGATCGAGCGCTCGGGCATGCCCGACTCACGGATCAGCGCGGTGCCCGGCCGCTTGTGTTGCCAATACCAGGCGGAACCGGAGAACAACCAGCGCCCCGGCGCTTCCTCGTTTTCCTTGTCCCCGGCTTCCGCGACGGGCGGAGGAAGTCCATCCGGAAACGACGGGTGCGCCATCTTCCAATCATCCTCGGCGAAGGGGCCATGATAATACATCCGTCCGCCCAGGGGATTTGCGGCAAGCGTGCGGACCTGGTTGCGTGGAACCTGCAAGGCACCTGCGAAATCCGTGACCAGCGTGATCGTGTCCGCATCGAGCGCGGTCACGCTGCCGGGCACCTTGTCGCCGTTGACCAATGCCAGATGGGAGAAGGTGTCGAGCGGTTTGGTCGCGCGGCCGCCATGAAGCACGATGTGGCGGATGCGCGTGGTTTTGAAATCCACCGGCACCGAAACATCGTCATGCCGCCAGACGGCCTGCGGCCCCTCCTTGATGCCGAGGAACCGGCCGCGGAGCTGGTCGCCATTGGTGAAGCGCAGCAAGTCGTCCTGAACCGCCGCAGTGGCGGAAATCATCAGGAAAAACCAGAGTGTGACCGGGATGCGCGTCATTTTTCGTAAATCGGAAGATAGCGGTAGTTGAGCGCGAGCGAGAGCAGCGCGCCGGCGGTGTTGAAGGACGGCCCCTGATTGCCGGGAAACGACCCGTCGGGCCCCTGGATGGTGGCGAGGTAGCGGATGTTGCGGGCGTTCCACTCGCGCCACGTCGCGTCGTCGGCATGAAACAGCGCCTGCGACATGTAATACTCGAAATAATAGGGATAATAGCGGTCGCGGTAATCGAGGTTCTTTTTCAGATACGCGAGGCTCGCCTGATAGCCTTTCGAATCGTTTTGTTTGGCGAGATCCAGGCAGAGGACACCCACCGCGGTGAGCGTGGGCTTGCCGCCGGAGGCGGAGGTGTAGCCATAGGAACCCTCGCTGCCGCGGTTGTTGTTCAGATAGGCCAGACCCTTGCGGATCGCCTCGTCAGGCACGGCGATGCCGGCGTTGCGCGCGGCGAACAGGGTGACGAGCTGGCAGCCGGTGACGGTGGTGTCCGCGTCGCGGCTGTCCGGCGTGTAGCGCCATGCGCCGAAGCGGTTGCGCTGCTGCGAGCTGAGGATCAAGTCCACCGCCTTCTTGAGCGCGGGCGCGATTTTCGGATTGTCCACCACGCCGTAGGATTCGGCGAGTGCCTTGGTGGCGAAGGCGTGGTTATACATGCTCGCGCCGATATAACCGTTTTTGTCATTCTGTTGGGAAAGAATGAAGTCGATGCCACTGCGGATGTTCTTCGCATAGGGTCCGTTCACCGGATCCTCGCCGTGCGCAAGAAAGGCCGCCACACAGAGGCCGACCACGCCGGGCTCGGTGCCGACACTGTCATTCCAGGCACCCTTTTCATTCTGGGTGCGGGCGAGAAACTGGAGGCCTTTTTCATAAACCAGCTCGGCCTGCGCCGGGATCGTGTCATCCCTGCGTCCGGCAAAATCCTGCGCCCACACGGCGGACGCCATCATCAGCGGCGGGACCATGGCTGCGAAAAGAAAAGATCTCATGGTTGGAAAATCATTTGAGTTTCTGCTCCGCGCCACGGTTGTAGGCGTCGAACGCCTTCCTGAATTCCGCCGGGATTTCGAGTCCGGCGGCACCACCGGCTTTCGGCACGCGCCGCGCCTCGCTCTTGCCATCGCCGGCGGCACCGCCGGTTGCCTCGTTGCCAGAGTCCGACAGCCCGGTTTGTCCCTTGCCGCCTTGTTCGCCGCCCTCGCCTTCTCCCTCACCCTCGCCTTTGCCCTTCCCTTTGCCCTCGCCTTCGGCCTTTTTGCCCATCATGCGCTCCATCATGTCCATCATCGCGCTGCCGGACTGGCCTCCGCCACCCTGGCTTTGGCGCTCCTTGGAGGCGGCATGGATTTTTTCGATGATTTCGGTTTGCGCGGCGATCGTCTCGCCGCCGGTATCGGCACCGGCGAGGCGGTCGGTGGCCTCGTCCATGATTTCCTCCACCTCACCTAACAACTCGATGACCTTGGGCACGGTTTGCTCGATGACAAGCTGCTGGACGTCGGCGGAAAGTTCGTCCTGCTCGTCGGCGAGCTTGCCGGCACCATCGCGGTGCGCGTCGAGGCGCTCCTTGGCGGCATCCTCGGCGGCGGCGGGAAGCAACAGGAGGCAGATGATATAAAGCGCCGGTCTCATGGTTTACGGGTTGTTGGAATCCGGGCCGTCTTTCTGTTGATCGCGGCGGAGTTGTTCGAGCGCGCGCGTGCGGCCGCGCAGGTCCTGCTCCTGCTGGATCATTTTCATGACCCGCAGCATGAACTCGAAATCCTCGTCTTCGGCATCCGGAGCACCACCACCACCACCACCACCGCCGCCGCCGGAGTCTTTTTCTCCTTCAAGTTTCGCTGCCCATTCGTTGAGTTTGTCCGCCCACATTCTGGCGGCCTCGGCGGCCTCGAAGGAATGGTTGTCCGCAAGCCGGGCCCGGACGTTTTCGAGGCCGACATCGATGCCGGACCCGCGCATTTCATCGAGGATCGTCTTGAAGGACTCCGTCTGGGTGCGGGCGTGAAAATGGCCGAGATCCTCCTGGATCCAGCGCACATCCGCGGCGGTGTCCGCCTGCTGGCGGGCATTCTCGGCCAGGCGCCGGGTGTCGGATGGATCGAGCGCCAGGCTTTTCAAGCCTAACAAGCGCTCGAATGCCTCCTTGAGCGAACCGACGATGCCGTTCTGCTCGCCGGCGGCTTTTTTGAGGCGGTTGACGAAGGTGCCGGCCTCGAAGCGGCGGTTCGCGTCGTTCGCCTTGTTGATGGCTTCGCGCATTTTCTCGACCACCTTTTTCTGTTGTTCGACGGCCTGCTCGACATCCTGCGCGGATTTTTCCGGGGTGTTCGACTGTTCCTGCGAGTCGGCGAGTTTTTCAGCCACCTTGGGAATGTCTTTTTCAGCAAGTTCCTGCATCGACTTGAGGGACTCCGCCATTTTCTGGAGGGTTTTTTTGTCGATGTCGCCGTTGCGCGCGGCGTCCTTCATCAATTGTTCCATCCCCTGCTTGAGGTTTTCCATGCGGCGCTCGGTCTCGGCTTCCGCGCTTTCCTGTTCTGCCAGGCGTTTGCGGTTTTCCTCGTTTTGGAGATCGTTGTCGGCGAGGCGTTCGAGCCGCTCGTTTTCCTCCAGCAGTTCGAGTTCGCGCCGCGCGAGGTCTTCGAGTTCGGTGATCTGGCGGTCGAAGATGTTTTTGAGCATCTGCGCATGCTCGTCGCGGGTGAGGATGTAGAGAATCACCGGCTCCGAATAAACCCGGCCGCGCTCCGCGAGGAAGTCCTCGGCATAGCCGCGCAGGGTGAGTTTCTGCGGCGTGATGCCGAAGGCCGCCGGTGAAAACGCGGCCGGCCTGAGCAAGCGGCGCTCTTCCGGGCCACCCGTGCCAAGCGCCAGTTCGCCCTGCGCCGGTGTCTCATCGGTCGGCCGGGTGAATTGGCCGCTCCACTCGAGGCCCGCCGCCTTCACACCGAAATCATCCTCCACAAGCACCTCGAAATCGAGGGTCTCCTCCGGCAACAGCACTTTCTGCCGATCCACACCCTGAAGATAACAAGTCGGCGGCGCATCCTTCAAGGCATCCACCCGCAGACGAAACCCGGACTCACCCTCCAAGCCGTAGCGGTCACGCCACGAAAACGGGATTTCAAACGAATCCGCGCCCACATCGATCCGTGGAGTGGATGCGACCTCGCCGGAAATTCCCAGGACACCCCCGATCGGGGTGTGCGCCAACGCTTTCTCACCTTCCACCGAGGCGAGCCCGCGGCTTGGCCCGAACGATCCGCTTTCCAGCGCACGGCTCAGCTCTAGCAGAACCCGCAGCCGGCTGCCTTCCACCGCGCTGAGCACGCCGGCATTCAAATCGACGGTCCGCTCCGCGATGCCGAGATAGGCTGGTGGCGTTAGAACCGCGCGCACGGCCTTGATGCTCGGGCGCAGCACCGGCTCCACCCGCATTTCATGGCGCAGGTCGCCGATGCGGAAAACGATGGTTCCGGGGTCCTGTTGGCCCGGGAACGTGAAGCGGTAGGCATTCCCATCGAGCACGCTGGCGACGGCGGGTTGCAGGCCATAGCGGGCGGTGCCTTCGGACGGCCGCTGCTCGGAATCCGCGGCGAGGCGGAGATCCACTTCGAAGGCCTCGCCGAATGCGACTGCCCGATAGATCGGCGGGTTTTCGAGTTTGGTAAAAGTGTAGCGTTCCGTGTCGGAGAGTGGCATCAGCCAGCGCTGCAGGGCATTGAGACCCGCGCGGGGTGTGAGGGTGAAGGCGACGGCCGAGATCGCCGCGAGCGCCAGCGCCGCCAGCGCCCAGCGCCGGTGTTG
>JBGSUP010000142.1:0-2120 GCA_041753485.1 Akkermansiaceae bacterium | reverse complement strand
TTTCCTGATCCTGGGCAGCGCCTCGCCGGAGCTGTCGCGGCAGGCGGCGGAGTCGCTGGCGGGACGGGTGGAGATCGTGGAGATGGGTGGATTCGAGGTCGGCGAGGTGCCGACGGAGGATCATCGGCGCTTGTGGACGAGGGGCGGGTTTCCCCGTTCGTTTCTGGCACGGAGCGACCGTGACAGCCTCGACTGGCGGCGGAATTTCACCCGGACTTTCCTGGAACGGGATCTGGCGGGGCTGGGATTCGGCATGTCGCCGCAGGCGATGGGGCGGTTCTGGACGATGCTGGCCCACTACCACGGCCAGCTCTGGAATGGCAACGAGATCGCCGCCTCGATGGGAGTCTCTCCGACGACCGCCCGGCATTACCTTGATGCCTTGGAGCAGACCTTCATGGTCCGTCGGATGCTGCCCTGGCACGCGAATGTGGGGAAACGTCTGGTCAAGACGCCGAAGATCTATTTCCGCGACAGCGGGATTTTCCATGCCTTGCAGGGGATCGGTTCGCATGCCGAGCTGGTGGCACACCCGAAACTGGGTGCCTCGTGGGAGGGATTCGCGCTGGAACAGGTTCTGCGCGTGCGGCGCGGCGAGGAGGCGTATTTTTACGCGGTCCACAGCGGCTGCGAGCTGGATTTGTATTTCCCGGCCAGCGGCACGGGGGTGGAGATCAAGCACCTGGACGCGCCGCGAATGACGCGTTCGATGCGGGTGGCCATGGAGGATCTAAAGCTGCGCGAGCTGCTGGTGGTCTATCCCGGCAGCCGCGAGTATGCGCTGGCGGAGGGCGTCCGGGCGGTGCCGCTGGCGGCGATGGTGCGATGATGATCAGTAACGCTTCCGCCGCAGCAGCAGGGCGGAGGAACCCCATATCAGCAGCGCCGCTGTGGGTTCCGGGACGGCGGTGATGTTGAGCGTCCAGCTTTGCAGGACGGATTCGGCACCGGGGGATTGATCGGCGACAAACAGGGTCCAGGTGCCGTTGGGATCGAGGCCGATGAAGTTGGAGAGGTAGGCGGAGCGCGGAGAGAGGTCGGTCACGACCAAGGGATCGGCAGTTCTGGCATCGGGTTGGAAGGTGCCGGTGGCGAACCCTACCGTCGGGAGAGCGGCGTGAACGTCGGAGGCGGCGACATCGTCGAGAAGGATGGTCATGCCGGAGGAACCTGCTCCGTCGGGATTGCCGCTCGTGCAGCCGGGGCGGTTGAGCAGGACGGAAAAACCCGAGTCATGGACGAGGTGGACGTAGAGGTCGCCATTCCAACCGCCGGTGAAGTTGAGGGCGACCGTGACGGATTCGATCTCTGTGAGGCCGGGCGCGGAGATGTTTCGGTAGTCGGCCAGGCCAAGGTCGTTGTTGTCCGGGACGGTCGTGTTGACGGTGAAGGTTTCGGAAATCGTAGTCGCGGCGAAGGAAGATGAGTTCACCGCCAAGACGCCAAGAACGCAAAGGGTCAAGGAGCGTGGGCGTCTCGCCCACATCGTCACCAAAGCTAGGGCTGGTGAGCTTGCCCGGCGTAGCCATGGCGAAGACGGGCCGTGGCCGGCCCACTTGTCGCCATCCGCCTTCGCCGAGGCTGCGGCGGACAGGACGGCGTGAGATGGGGATGAAAAGAATTTGAACCGCAAAGACGCAAAGCGCGCCAAGGTTGGAGGTGAGAAGATGTTCATGGTGGGAAGAGGATTGATGAATGACGATTGAAGATTGTTGATTTTTGATTTTGAAGATCACGGCCTCGCGATCCGATAGAACGCACTCCCCGGCGGCGGGTTCTCGTCGATATATTCGACTTGGCCGGTGGGCGAGGCGGTGACGTTGCCGAGATTGGTCCAGCTCGTCATGTTCGTCGTCCGCTCGACGCGGTAAGTCCGGCCGGGGATGCCTTGGAAGGTGATCTTCGGCTTGCCATTCGGCTGCACCGTCACCTGCGGCGGGTTGAGGGTGGAACCACCGCCGCCCGGTGGCGCTCCCACGGTGACGGTGACCGTCCCGTTCACCGTAGCTCCCAAGGCGTCGGTGATGGTCACCGGGAAGGTGTCCGTGCCGGAGATCGCGGCGGGCGGGGTGTAGAGGATGCCGCTGCCCTGGACCGCCATGCCGCCCTGTGCGCTGGCC
>JBGSUP010000141.1:0-13463 GCA_041753485.1 Akkermansiaceae bacterium | reverse complement strand
GCAGGGCAAGGTTTCCGGACTCCAGGAAAAGCAGCTCACCGCCCTGGGCGGAAACATCACGGCATTGGAAATCCAAGGCTCGTTCGACGATTGCCAGGCGCTCGTCAAATCCGCTTTCCTCGACCGCGAGCTATCGGAGCGCCTCAATCTAACGTCCGCCAACTCCATCAACCTCGCCCGCCTTGTCCCTCAGAGCTTCTACTACATCCACGCTGCCCGCCAGCTTCCCGAAGGCGTGAAACCGGTCTTCGTGGTGCCTTCCGGAAACTTCGGCAATCTCACCGCCGGACTGCTCGCGATGAGACTCGGCCTGCCCGTCGAGCACTTCGTCGCCGCCACCAACCGCAACGACGTGGTGCCCGAATTTCTCCGCAGCGGGATCTATCAGCCGCGCCCGAGTGAACCGACGATTTCCAACGCCATGGACGTCGGCGCGCCCTCGAACTTCGTCCGCATGCAGGCGCTCTTCGGCAATTCATGGGAGGAAATGAAATCCATGATCAGCGGCATGTGGTTCGACGACGACCAGACCCGCGCCGCCATCCGTGAGGTGAAATCCGTTTGCGACTATCAGATCGACCCCCACGGCGCGATCGGCTGGCTGGCGGCGAAAGCCTGGCGTGCGCAGCACCCGTGCAGTTCCACCATCACCCTCGAAACCGCCCATCCCGCGAAGTTCCCCGATGTGATGGACGCCGAACTCGGCCCCGGCGCGGTGGAAATCCCCGAACGCCTCGCGGTGCTTGCCAATCGCGAGAAGGTCGCCATCCCGATGACCACCGACAAGGCCGCCTTCCGCGAGTGGCTGATGGGCATGTAGCGGAGATCATCGGTCGCCATCTTCAATCTCCAACGGAATTTTCTCTTCGAATCGTTCACTGGAGACCGGCTCGAAGTCGATCCCAAGGCCATCTTCCAATTTTCTGACAGATCCTCCTCGGATCAATTCATCAGAATCCGCCGCGGCTACCAAATAGGCCATCTTGTCGGTCGGCAGGCGGGTGGACCAAACCTCCGCATTGAACCCGAAAAACTTCCGTTCCTTAGCAAGTTTGTCGAGTTCCCGAGCCCTTGAGACAGCGGCTTGCTTGCTATCGAAGCGATCCGATATCAGATAAAGCGCCTCCATCCCCAGCTGGTCCATGATGATCTTCGAGACCTTGAGGGGCACACCGATCAGACGCGTTTCCGGATTTTCATCATTGCCTGCGGACAACTGCACATAGACCAGATTCTCATCCTGAGCCACACTGTCCATGCGCCACTCGTCCTGAGTGTGGCGGCCACCAAAGACTTCCTTGTCTATGACCGAGCCGTCGATGATGGAAAACCGATTCCGGAAATGAATTCCCGCCTTTGGGTGAAGTTCCATCTTAGACATTTGATCCTTCTCCCACGTCTTCATTGCCCGAACAGGATAGCGCTTGAGCAGGCTCGCGAATACAAGGGTCTTCTCCTCCTCCATCACCGTATCGGTCGGAGGCGCATTGTAATCGTCTGGATTCACACAACTGGAAACTTTCAAGAGCAAAGTGCTGCGTGCTTTGGACCGCGACGGGTCATCAAAGGGGTATTCGTCCAGCCATGTGGAAGTTTCACTTTTGTAATAGCTGCCACAGTTGTCTTCTTCTGTCCGCAGAACTGCGTAGCTGGATTCATTAGAGCCGAAAAAACTCTCTCTAACCCGCACGGAATGATCCGGGGTTGCCCACAAGGTGGAAACAAGAACGCACCCGAGAAAAGAAATCAACACGGCCCTTATCATGATTTCTAGTGGGTATCCGAATTCAAAACGGATTCAAGGAGCAATCCGCCCAACTCTCTCAAACCACAACCACGATGAGAGTTCACTCCACCGCATGAATGCCGATCTGATGTTTGTCGCAAAGCCCGGCGATGCGCTCCTTTTCCAACAACAGCGTCCTGCCCGCCTCAATGGCGATGCCGGAGACGCCTGCCGCCGCGCAGGTCTCAATCGTTTGTGGACCGACGACCGGCACATCGAAGCGCATGTCCTGATTCGGTTTTGAAACTTTAACCAGCGTCACATCCTTGCCGTGGCCGAGATCGCCGCCGCGGCGGATGCAGGCGTTGGTGCCCTCGAAGGCCTCGACGGCGAGCACTGTGCCGTGGCGCACCACCACACTCTGGCCGATGTCGAGCGCGCTGGTTTGTTTGGCGATGCGGAAGCCGAACTCCGCGTCGGCGAGCTGGCGTTTTTTCAAGGCCGGCCCGCAGACGTGGCCGGGACCGGGGAGATGGTCGTCGAGAAAGGTCGTGGCGTTGAGCACGGTGATGCCTTCCTTGGCGAGTTCGTCGGCGATCGCGCCAAACAAGGTCTCGGCATTGCGCTCCTTCACGCGGGCGAGGATCATCAGCACGCGCAGGTCCGGCCGCATGTCGAAGAGGTTTTTCGGGGAAATCTGGCCTATCATCACCGCCTCGGTGACACCCTCGCGTTTGAAGAACCGTATCATCTTGCCGAGCTGGGCGACGCGGAACCACTCGATGGCGTCCACTTGATCCGCGAGTTCGGGTTTCGTTTCGTCGTGGAAGGCGGCGACGGAGAGTTTCACGCCGGGCGAATTGCGGCGGGCGGCGGCGATGAAGGTTTCCGGATAAACGCCGCTGCCTGCGATGATGCCGATGTTGCGGGATGAGGCCATGATTTTTGTGAAAACCGGACGCCCGCGGAAATGTGAAAGTAGCGGCTGTGGGACTCGAACCCACACTCGTTAGAACTCGATTTTGAGTCGAGCGCGTCTACCAATTCCGCCAAGCCGCCTTGGTGCGGCGCAGCTTGAGACGTCGCCCGGCGCAGGGCAAGTGGATTTCTGCCGTGACCCGTCGGAGCGCGATGGCGAACAGCCAGCGTGGCTGTCTCGGAGTCCGCGCTTCCAGCCAGGGTCTTGCCGGGGAAACCGCCACGGCATCGGGCTGAACGCAAGGGCGGGTTGGCAGGACGCTCCGGGCGGGGATTTAGCGCTTGTTCACGGCCGCCGCCGTGCGGAAGCCGCGGCCGTGGCCGTCATTCGCCCGCTTCGGCCGCGAGTTTCGGTGGAATCAGGAATTTGAGGACGCCGTAGCGCGACGGGGGATTGATCCGCAGGCAGGCGACAGCGCCTTTTTTCACTTCCACGCCGCCGCCGGAGGCTCCGAGAATCCACTCGACGAGGCCGGAAAAATCCGGTTCGTGGCCGACGATGGCGATGCGTTTGAACTCGGTGAATCCGGCAAGTTCCCTCAGCGCGTGCTCGGGATGCATGCCGCAGGCCAGCCAGCCCTGGATCGCCGCGCCCGGCAGTTTGGCGGTCTCGCAGAATTCATCCGCCGTCTGACGGGCGCGGACCAGCGGACTGGTGAGAACGATTTCCGGCAGCCACTTGTTGTCCTTGAGCAACCGGGCGGCCCTGCGTGCCTGCTCGCGGCCCCGATCGACCAACTCGCGGGAGGCATCCCCATTTTGGTGGTAATCCTCGGCTTTGCCGTGGCGGAGAAGAATGAGGTCCATTTTTTTAGTGAAAGCTGAGATGCTGAAAACCGAAATGATGAAATAAGAGATCACATCGTCATGCCGCCATCGACGGCAAAGACCTGGCCGGTGATGTAACGGGCGGCGGGGCTGGCGAGGTAGGCGACCATGGCGGCGATGTCCCTGGTTTCGCCAAAGCTGCCTAACGGGATTTTCGCGAGCACGGCTTCCTTCACCGCTTCGGGAAGTTCGCCGGTCATGTCGGTGGTGATGAAGCCGGGGGCCACCGCATTGCAGGTGACGCCACGTCCGGCGAGTTCGCGGGCGACGGCTTTGGTGAAGCCGATCAGGCCGGCCTTGCTGGCGGAGTAGTTGCTTTGGCCGGCATTGCCGATCAGGCCGATGACCGAGGCGATGTTGATGATGCGCGGGTCCTCAGCTTTCATCAGCGGCCGCATGAAGGCTTTCACGGTGTTGAAGGCACCCTTGAGGTTGGTGTCGAGCACGGTATCCCAATCCTCCTCTTTCATCCGCATCAGCAGGCCGTCGCGGGTGACGCCGGCATTGTTGACGAGAATGTTCACCGCGCCGAGTTCATCGCCGATTTTTTTAGCGAGTTCCTGCACGGCCGCGTGATCGGCCACATCCACGGCGTAGGCGGTGGCGGCTGCGGAAAACTCGGCATTGATCTCCTTCGCCGCCTTGCCACAGCTCGCGGCGCTGCGGCTCACCACCGCGACCTTCGCCCCCTCCGCGGCGAGCGTGCGCGCGATTTCCTGGCCGATCCCACGGCCTCCTCCGGTGACGACGGCGATCTTGTTGGCAAAACGTGACATGCGAAAAACGTGGCTGCGGATGCGCCCTGCTGTCAATTCCGGCGATGTGGATGCCACCAATGCCAGCAACGAATCGACTGCGAGAAGCTTTAGATGCATACCCGTCAAGCGCTTGCCAGATTTACCTAATCGCATGAGGGTCAATGTAATACGGCCGCACGATAGATGCGGATGTGGCCGAGACCGAATGGAAAGAATGGACTTGGAAGCGATCCATGCTTAGATTTTTCCCGCTCGATAATGAGCTCACATGAACCAATTCAAGGCATTTCTCATCACCTCATGCGTGTTTTCGGCATGCATCCCCGCGCACGCGCAACAGAAACTCGCAGCCACGCAGATCGGCTCGCGGATTGATGTCACCATCGACGGTAAATTCTTCACCAGTTACCGGTCCGCCGCCGATGAGAAATATCCGTTTTTTTTTCCGGTGAACGGCCCATCGGGAGCATCCGTGACTTCGATGCGCAACGGCGAGTATCCGCATCACAGCTCGCTGTTCTTCGGTTGCGACAAGGTGAACGGCGGTAATTTCTGGCAGGAAGGCCTGGAGCGTGGCCGGATCATCTCGAAGGGTCCCGTGCTTGAGACCGCATCCGGCATGGAAATCATCATCCTCGATGCTTGTGACTGGACGCGCCCGAATGCGCCCCAGCCTCTGCGCGACACCCGTCGCATCGTGATAAGCGCACCCTCGCCGAAGCTTCGGCAGATCGATTTCACCATCACGCTTGAAGCGATGGAGGATGTGGTGATCAGCAAGACCAATCACTCGCTGTTCAGCGCCCGGATGGACCCGGATCTCACACCTGTTTTCGGAGGCGAGATGATCAATGCGGATGGAGCCCGTGGCGAAAAAGACACCTTCGGCAAACCCTCGCCTTGGCTCGCCTGTTTTGGAGCCCGGGACGCCAAGACAACGGAGGGACTCGCCATCCTGCAACACCCGCAGAACCCCGGATTTCCCACGCCGTGGTTCACGCGCGATTACGGGTTTCTCTCGCCCACGCCGATGTTTTGGCCCGCCGATGGCAGGGACACCCGCATCGCCAAGGGCGGAAATCTCCGGCTCTGTTACCGGGTGCTGGTTTTCTCCGGCACACCGGACGCGGCTGGCATCGGCGCGATTTTCACGCAATTCTCAAGCACGAAGCCCGATATGCTGAAATAATCCGACCCGATTCCGATGACCATGCCAAGACTCACCCTCGCTGCCGCCGCCTGTGCGGGGCTTTCTATCTCCCATGCGGCAACCCAAACACCTTTCCGCCTGATCATTCTCGATCCCGGTCATTTCCACGCCGCGCTGGTGCAGAAAAACATGGTTCCCGGCGTATCGCCCGTCGTTCACATCTACGCTCCTGAAGGACCGGATCTGGATCTGCATCTTGAACGCGTGCGCGGTTTCAACGAGCGCGCGGAGAATCCGACCAGCTGGGATTTCAAGATCCATGCCGGCCCGGATTTCCTGGAGCGGATGATCACCGACAAACCCGGCAACGTCGTCGTGCTGGCCGGCAACAACCGCGACAAGACACGCTACATCCTTGAATCCGTCAAGGCGGGCCTGCACGTGCTCGCGGACAAGCCGATGGCCATCGATCCGGAGGGCTTCAAGATGCTTCAGGAGGCCTACCGGATCGCCGGAGAGAAGGATCTTCTTCTGTTAGACATCATGACTGAGCGCTTCGAAATCACCACCATGATGCAGAGGGAGTTCTCGCTTCATCCTGAGGTCTTCGGCGTGCTGGACAAGGGCACGCCGGACGACCCGGCGGTCACCAAGGAAAGCGTGCACCATTTCTCCAAGCTGGTGAACAACCTGCCCCTGCAGCGTCCGCCGTGGTTCTTTGATCCGGCACAAGAGGGCGAGGGCATCGTGGATGTCACCACGCACCTCGTGGACCTCGTGCTGTGGGAATGTTTTCCCGATGAAACCATCACGTATTCCGACGTCAAGATGATCTCCGCGAAGAGTTGGTGCACGGATATCACCAAGGATCAGTTCCGCAAAGTAACCAAGCTTGATGAGTGGCCGGATTACCTGAAGCCGATGGTCGGCGATGACGGCGTGCTTCGCACCCCCGCCAATGGTGCCTTCACCTGCGCCGTGCGCGGTGTTCACGCGAAAATCTCCGTATTGTGGAACTTCGAGGCCCCTGCGGGAACCGGCGACACCCATGACTCGCTGATGCGTGGCACCAAGTGCTCGCTGCACATCCGCCAGGGCAAGGAGCAGGGATACAAACCCGCGCTCTACATCGAACCTCGCGCGGACGTGGATGCCCACTCATGGAAAGCCGCGCTTGACAAGGCCGCCGCCGGAATCGCCACCAGGTATCCCGGCGTCTCGGTTAAGGATCTGGGAGAACGTTATGAAGTGGTCATTCCGGATTCCTACAAAGCCGGCCACGAAGCCCACTTCGCGCAGGTGGCGGAGAGGTTTTTGAATTTCCTGGAAAAGGGTGGCACTCCGCCCTGGGAAGTGCCTAACACCCTCGCCAAATACCACACCATCATGCAGGCTTACCAGACAAGCCGCAAATCCAACTGATCGTCATTATGAACCCAACCACACACACACGCCGCGCGTTTCTTGGAAAATCGGGACTTGCAGGAGTCGCCTTCGGATTCCCCACCATCATCCCGTCCCGCGTTCTCGGCGCGGATGCTCCGAGCAACAAGATCAACATCCTGCAAATCGCTTGTGGCCGCATCGGTCGCGACATGGACATGCCTGGCATCCTGCGCCAGGATGCCGCGCGGCTGGTGGCCTTGTGCGATGTCGATTCCCTGCGCCTCGCCGATGGCAAACAAATGGTCGAAAGCCATTACCAGAAGAAGAATATCGACCTCAAGGTCGGTGCCTATGGGGATTACCGCGAGGCGCTCCAGCACCCGGACATCGATGCCGTGTCCATCAGCACACCGGATCACTGGCACGCCGAGCCGGTAATCGCCGCCGCCTTGTTGGGTAAAGACATCTACGTCCAGAAACCCCTCACCATGACCCTCCGCGAAGGTCGTGCGGTGAGTGATATCGTGCGCAAACAAAACCGGATGTTTCAAATCGGCAGCCAACAAAGGTCCGGCGCGCAGTTCCGCATGGCCTGCGAGATGGTGCGCAGCGGACGCATCGGCAAGCTCCAGACCGTCAAGATCGGCCTGCCCAGCGATCCTGCGGGTGGCAGCACGCAGGAGATTCCGGTTCCGAAAAACCTCGACTATGACATGTGGCTTGGTTGCACACCGCTCGCGCCCTACACCGTGGACCGAGTCCACTCGCAGGGAGCCACCGTCAAGGAGCGCTACGCCCAGCGCCCGGGCTGGCTGCGCATCGAGGACTATTGCCTCGGCATGATTACCGGTTGGGGGTCCCACCATGTGGACATCGCACACTGGGGCATGGACACCGAACTCACCGGCCCGGTTTCCATTGAAGGCAAGGCGGAGTTTCCGACCTCGGGTCTCTGGAACGTGCATGGTGCCTATCACATCGAGATGGGATATGCCAATGGCGTGACCATGATCATCGACCACAAAATGCCCAACGGCGTGCGCTTCGAAGGCAGCGACGGCTGGATTTTCGTCACCCGTGGTGCGGAACGCGTCACCGCCTCCGATCCCATCCCCAGCGGCAAAGCCGCCAAAGCCCTGCAAGCCAGCAATCCGGACATCTTCAAAACCCCGCTCGGCAAGGATGATGTGCGCCTGCACGAAAGCCCTGATGGCGATCACCACCTCGATTGGATCACCAGCATCCAGACTCGCAAGCCCGCCGTGACTTCAGCCGAGGTCGCCCACCGCTCGACCAGCGCGTGCATCACCGGGTGGATCGGCATGAAACTCGGCCGCAAGCTCAAGTGGGACCCTGTGAAAGAAATGTTCGAGGGCGACGATGCGGCCAACGACTTTCTCAGCCGGCCCGAACGCGCGCCTTATGGTCTGAGCCACATGAAGAAGGGATGACGGCGGTTTCAGGAGTCTCCTGCCAAAAGCTGAATCCACGAGACCTGCGGAATGAGATATCCATACTGCCCATGAGCTGATGAAAACAAACCAGATCGTTAAGTCGCTGACCGCCGTGGTCGCGCTCAGTTGTCCGGGCTTAGCCTTTGCCGGTGGCGAGGGTTGGGGCTCCGGTTTTGCGGCATCCATGAAGCAGGCGGCCGCCTCCAAAGCGGATCTACTTGTCGATTTCACTGGCTCCGACTGGTGCAGTTGGTGCATCAAGCTCGACAAAGAGGTGTTCAGCCAAGAATCCTTCACGGAGGGAGTGAAGGATAAGTTTGTGCTCGTCGAGGTCGATTCACCGAGAGACAAGTCCAAGCTCTCGGCGGAGACGATCACGCAGAACACCGAGCTCGTGGAAAAATATGCGGTCAGGGGATATCCCACCATCCTGCTGTGCGATGCGGAGGGCAAGCCCTACGCCAAAACCGGCTATCGGGAGGGTGGTCCTGTGGACTATGTGAAAAATCTTGATAACCTCCGTGGCAACAAACAGAGGCGCGATGACGCGTTCGCCTCCGCAGCGAAGCTGAAAGGTGTCGAGAAGGCCAAGGCTTTGATCAGCGCGCTGGAAGCCATGAAATTGTCGGATGAGATGGTCTCGCGTTTCTACCCGGAAATTGCCGCGCAAATCCAGGCTGCGGATCCTGAGGACGAAACCGGATTCGCCAAGAATGCCGCAGTCAAAGCCAAGCAGGCGGAGTTCCAGGCCGATCTGATGGGCTTTGCGCGAAACAAGGATTTCGACGGCGCGATCGGACTCATCAACGAGGCTCTGAAGGAGGGAGGCCTCAGCGCTCAGGAAGCTCAGAAAATGATCCTCAACAAGGCGATGTTCTACGGCCAACAGCAAAAATTCGACGAGGCGATCCTCGCGCTCGATGAGGCGAAGGCGGCAGACCCCGAGAGCCGGTTGAACGCAGGCATTGATGGCATGAAAATGCGCTTGGCCCAGCAGAAGGAAAAGCTGGCCGCTCCGAAACACCCCGCAGCGGTCGAATGAGCTGTTAGTCCGGATTGCCGGCGCATCCTCGGCTCTGGATGGCGGGCGAGGATGGCACGCAACCCGGCGACCACGCGGGTTGCGGTTTTTTTGAGAACGGTACCAGGCTGGTGCCGTCGATGAGCTGGGGACCGGCGGGTGCTGGCAGGCCGCGGAGTTCGGCGAGGGTGGAGAGGAGATCGGCCGTTTCCGCAAGTTGGCTGGTGGCGCTGCCGGGCGTGGTGACGCCGGGGGCGGTGATGAGGAGCGGGATGAGATTGGCGAGTTCGCATGCTTCGTCCAGATCCCTGGCTGGCCAGGGTGATAACCGTGACCGCCACAGAAGACGACGATGGTGTTTGCGGCCAATCCGGTCTCGCTGATGGCGGCGATCATTTTGCCAACCTGGGCGTCGGCGTCGCTGGTGGAGGCGCTGTAGCCGTAAAAAGCGCCGGTGGAGAGAATTCGCATGGATCGGAAGACCGGTTGCATGAGAATGTGGGAGCAGTTCGTCGCGGTTGCGGGATGATGCATGCACCCTGCTTCTCTTTTCCATAACGGCGAACCAAATGAAAACAGGTGTGGTGAAGTGATGAGATGGAAAATACCCCGGGGTCCCGACGTATCCGTGGCGACCGGTGAATCGCACCCCCATGAACGCATCCAAAATCGGCATCCCGTTGCCTCCAGTCCCGACCACCATGCTCCGAATCCTCCTGCTTCCCGCCATCCTCGCCACCGCCGCCCATGCGTGGCAGCCCGCGCCCGATTCCATGCTCACCGAGTGGGGAGGCAAGGTCACCCCCGACAACGCCTGGCGCGAGTATCCGCGCCCGGCATTGGCCCGGGAGCAATGGACGAGCCTCAACGGCCTCTGGAAATACGCCGTCACCCCGAAGTCGGCCGATACCGCCCCGTCCACGTGGATCGGCGAGATTCTCGTGCCCTTTGCCATCGAGTCCGCCCTTTCCGGGGTCAAAAAACGCCTCACGCCCGAGGAAGCCATTTGGTATCGGCGCGAGCTCACCGTCGTGAAGGCCGTCGGCAAACGCGCGCTGCTTCACTTCGAGGCCGTCGATTACCAGTCCACCGTCTGGATCAATGACACCCAGGTCGGTTCCAACATCGGTGGCAATCTGCCGTTTTCCTTCGACATCACCGACGCGTTGAAGGACGGCATCAACCACATCACCCTCAAGGTCATCGATGCCACCAACAGCCCCGGTGCCTACCAACTCCACGGCAAGCAGGTCCTCAAGCCCGGGGGCATTTGGTATACTCCCGTCTCAGGTATCTGGCAGACCGTCTGGATGGAACAAGTGCCGGAAAAACACATCGTTGCCGCCAGAATCACCCCGTCCACCAGCGGCAAGGTGGTGATCTCCCTTGAAACCACGGAGGGCGGCGAGGCGAGCGTCACTGCCAGCCTCAAGGGCGTGGAAGTCGCCTCCGCCAGCGGCCCGGCCGATGCCCTCGTGTTGGCCATTCCCCAGCCGGAGCTTTGGTCGCCGGAGTCTCCCACGCTCTACGACCTCACCATCCGCTTCGGCGACGACGTGGTGAAATCCTACACCGGTCTGCGCGAAACCACGGTCATCCGGGATCGCAACGGGCACCTCCGGTTCGCGCTCAATGGCAAGGAGTATTTCCACTGGGGCACGCTGGATCAGGGTTGGTGGCCGGATGGCCTGCTCACCCCGCCCTCGGAGGAGGCGATGATTTACGACATCCGCTTTCTCAAGCAGGCCGGCTTCAACACCATTCGCAAACACATCAAAGTCGAGCCGCGCCGATACTACGCCCACTGCGACCGCATCGGCATGCTCGTCTGGCAGGACCAGGTTTCCAGCCATGGCCCACGGGTAAGCCCGAAGTGGACCCGTCTCGATCCGGAACCGGCCGATGCCGAATGGCCGGACCACGCCCACCGCCAATTCATGGCCGAGCTGAAACTCATGATCGACACCCTCCACAACCACCCCTCGATCATCCAGTGGGTTGCGTTCAACGAGTCCTGGGGCCAGCACCGAACCGAGGACACCGGCAAGTGGATCATGGATCACGATCCAAGCCGCCAACTTAACATCGCTTCCGGTGGAAACTTCTTTCCGGTCGGTCATATTGTCGATCACCACCAGTATCCTCATCCCGGCTTCCCCTTTGAACTTGGTGCCAACGGCCGCCTCGACGGCTTCGTCAAGGTGATCGGCGAGTTCGGTGGGCATGGATTTCCCGTCGATGGCCATTTGTGGGATCCCAAAGCGAAAAACTGGGGCTATGGCGGCCTGCCCAAGGACAAGGACGAGTGGGTCGAACGCTTCAAAACCTCCATCCGGATGCTTGCGGAGTTCAGGAGAAAAGGCATCGCCGGCGGCATTTACACCCAGACCACCGATGTCGAACCCGAGATCAACGGCCTGCTCACCTACGACCGCAAGGTCCGCAAAATCGGAGCCGCCGCGCTGGCGCGAATCCTGAAGGAATCCGGTCTCATGGATTGAAGCCGCATTCCCAAATTGCAACGCAGGAGCCGCGTGCTTCACTATCGCCCATGAAACATCTTGCCTCCGTCATCACGGCCGTTGTCGCCCTGTCCATTCCTTGTATGGGGAAAGTCCGGCCGAACGTTGTGATTTTTCTAACCGACGACCAAGGCACGCTCGACGCCGGTTGCTACGGATCGTCCGACCTGATGACTCCGCACATCGACAAACTCGCCGCCACCGGAGTGCGCTTCACCCAGGCCTACGCCCACACCGTCTGCTGCCCTGCGCGGGCGGCCCTGCTCACCGGCCGCCACCCGCAGCGTGGCGGGGTCAGCGAATGGACCCAAGGAGCCATGAACGGCCCGGCTGGCATCAACATGGCCTTGAGCGAACGCACTCTCGCCGAGGCGCTCAAACCCGCTGGATACCGCACCGCACTGTTTGGCAAATGGCACCTTGGTGCCCATCGCGACTTCGGCCCGGAGAAGCAGGGATTCGACGAGTTCTTCGGCATCCGAGGCGGCTTCATCGACAACTACCGCCACTACTTCCTTCACGGCAGGGGATTCCACGACCTCTACGAAGGCACCCGGGAAGTCCGTGCGGAGAACGAGTATTTCCCCGGGATGTTGGTCCAGCGCAGCCTCAAGTTCATCGAGGAAAACGCCGACCATCCCTTCTTCCTCTACGTGCCCTTGAACCTGCCCCATTACCCGGAACAGGCGCTCAAGCAATACGAGGATCTTTACCGGAATCTCCCGGATCCCGCCCGCCGCTCCTACGCCGCGATGATCAGCACCACCGATCACTACCTCGGCCTCATCATGGCCAAACTCGATGCCCTGAACCTGCGCGACAACACCATCGTCATCTTCATGAGCGACAACGGACATTCGGAGGAAAAGGGACTCACCATCCGCGTCGATGATCACAAGAGCGGCTATCCGAAGGGACATCCCTACGGAGCCAGCGGCGCGGGCCATAGCGGCAAGTGGATCGGTCAGAAAGCCAGCTTCCTCGAAGGCGGCATCCGTGTGCCGGCCATCATCAGTTATCCCGCGACACTGCCGCAGGGTGCCGTCCGCGATCAGATCGTCACCGCCATGGACTGGTTTCCTACGGTCCTCGCCCTCTGCGATGTGAAACCGCCCGCTGATGCCCCGCCGCTCGACGGCCACAACCTCCTTCCTCTGATCGCCGACCCCACCGCACCTTCCGCTTATGGCGGCGTCCTGCACTTCGCCTGGCGCGGCCAGTGGGCCGTGCGCGACGGTAATTGGAAACTCATCGGATCCGACAAACCAAACGCCAAAAAACTGCCGAGCCTTCACAGCCTCGCCGAAGCGAACCCGGAAGTGAAGGACCACGCTGCGGACAAGCCGGAGATGGTCGCGAGGCTGAGGGCGATGCACGACGCTTGGTTCGCCGAGGTGACCCCATGATCCGTCGCCTTTGCTGGAAACCTAAGCGAGGGGCTTGTGCTCGCCTTAAACCTGTCTCACGGACCGGTGACCTTGAGACGTGCGAAGTTGCCGGTGGCGGCGGGGAAGCGGTATTTCACACCGTGCCGGCTACGGTGACGGTGTAGCTTCCCGTGGCGTTCGATCCGGCGGCGAAGACAGCGCTTTGGTCGGGCAACCAGCCGATGGTGGCACCCGCGCCATTGGCTGCGGCAT
>JBGSUP010000140.1:0-2814 GCA_041753485.1 Akkermansiaceae bacterium | reverse complement strand
CTCGCGGCCGCCGCGCTGGCCAGGGAGCTGCGCGTCGCGAAACTCGTCTATCTATCCGATGTGCCCGGCCTGCTCTCCGATGCCACGGATCCCAGCTCGCTGATCCGTTCCGTCACCCGCGGCGAGGCGGACGCCTTGATTGCCGATGGCACGATTTCCGGCGGCATGATTCCCAAGATCCGCAGCGCGGTGGACGCACTCAACGCCGGCGTGCGCAAGGTCCACTTCATCGATGGCCGCCAACCGCATGCGCTGTTGCTGGAGATTTTCACCGATGGCGGAATCGGCACGGAAGTCGTGCGGTGAAAGCTCAGCTTGCCATGCGTGCCGCGGCCTCCCTGGTGCGCTGCCAGCGCTCGCGCACGGCCACCTGTTCCTCCGGAGAAACGGCAAGTTGCGCAATGCGCCCGATGATGATTTCGTCCTGGATCATGTCATGCCGGCACATGGCCGCAATAAACTCACGGTCCTTGTCGCGACCTGCTACCAGTTTTGAAACCGCCAGATCGTGCGGCTCAAGACAGCGAGCGGTGACGTGGCGGGTGTTGTCATTGCAGATCGTGATCAGGCGCTCCTGCCAGCCAGTGGGAAGAGTCGCGGTATCGAGCCAGACACCTTGCGCATAGTAGCCGAATGTTTCGTGGAATGGCGAACCTTCGCCGATCGAACCATCAATCAAATCCGCATCCTTGGGATCGCGAAAAGTGAACAGATCGGCTTCACAGGACCGCAGCAAGGCTTCGGGGGAATCCGGTCGCGCCCCGAGGATGGCCTGGCTGCCGATGACGATGATTTCGTCCGCACCGGTGATCGCACCTGCGGCACGGATCAGATGTTCCAGTTCATGCCGCTTCATGTCCGCGTTTGATGGCCCAGACTTCCTGCGGCGTCAACACTCCGGCGAAGGGGCTGCTTTGCCGCATCCTTGTCGCGCGCTCGCTTTCGGAACCGATGAAAGAAGCAACTTCCTCCGGCGACAGGCGCTCCAGCAACTCCAGCCATTCCTGCAAAGCGGCCTGCATGGCGGCACCCTCCCGGCGGGCCATCCATGTGTGAAGATTGCGCAGAGCCTTTCCGATCACCGCATCCGAATCGCGCTCCATCATGGCGGCGATCCTGCGGTGCATTTGCAGCGACTGGATTTCCCTGAGGTGGTGCATCTGGATGGCACAATGCACCGCCGTGGTGCTTGCGTCAATCCCGCCTTCCCATTCGCATCCGTTGCTGCCGGAGATTTTCCCCGACGGTAGAATCAGTTGCCCCAGGTCCTCACGTCGTCGGCTGCCTTACCCGTACCGGTGCTCCCGGCCTTGCCTGTGGCGTCCGCGCCATTGCTCCAGACGGCCACGCGCCGCCCATTGAGAGTCGCACTGCTTCCGGATTTGGGTTGGACCGTGATTTTCTCATCATAATCGAGGTCCATTCGGACGAAAAACGGCCCGCCCCAGGGATCGAACAGACCTTCGACGTTGCTGCCATTCGCGCTGTAAATCAGGCCGTTTTTCTTGGCCTTGCCCTCCCTGACGTTGAGAAATTTGATCGAACGGGTGTTCAAGGTGCTTTCCTGACCGAGAAGGACCTTCAAGAAAGAGACGCCGGAAGCATCGGTCTGAACCGTGGTGTCCGTGTTACCATCGGCAGGCATGCTGCCGTATTCGGTGAAGAAATTGTTCACCGCCGTCTCAAGCGCGGTGGCGGTGGCGAGCGCGGTGACTCTTCTGGCCTTCTGGATGGCGGCATTGCCGGCGGCGAAACCTGCGGAGGCAAGCACGGCGATGATCGCGATGACCACCAACAATTCGACGAGGGTGAAGCCGTGGAGGCCGCGGCGGGAAACGGGGATGTTCATGACGGACTGAGGATGGGTTTTCAGGAATCCGGAGCAAACACAAAGTGATGGACCCGGAAAATGGCCACACCGCCTTGCGCACTCACATGGTAAACACCTAATTTCGGACACGGCCGCCTGCAACCATTTATTTCCGGCATTTATTTCCGCCTTTGCCGTTGCGGCGGGAAAGTCCACGCGGCAAGCTCTGCCCATGCCCGGCGGAAATTTCCGAGACGCGATTCTCGACCACATGCGCTCCCATCCCACCCAGCCGATGACCAAGTCATCGCTGGCGCGAGAACTCGAAGTGCCCGTCGAGCGCCGCTCCGAGTTGCGCAAATCCATCGAAGCCCTGGTTTCGGAAGGCCTGATTCAGGAGGGAAAGAAGGCTTGCTACGTGCTGCGGATCAAAACCGGCAACGCCTTGGCCGGCACCCTGAAATTCCACCCCAAAGGCCACGCCTTCTTTTTCCCGGACCTCACCAATCAGGAAAATCTCGCCACCGGCATGGATCTCGTGGCGCTGGACCGCGTCCACATCCCACGCCGCGATACCGGCACCGCGCTCGATGGCGACCGCGTGCTCGTTTCCATCCAGAAACCCAGCCCCAAGCGGCCATTCCGCACCCGCAGCGAAATCGTGCCGGACACCCCGGATGAGGCACGCGGCAAGGTGGAGAAAATCCTCAGCCGCCGCTCCGGACGCCTCGCCGGAATTTTCCGCAAAGAGAAGAATTTCGGCTGGATCGACTGCGAGGACAAGGCGGTCGATGGCCGCGTGGAGCTCGTCGGCGACACCACCGCCCAACCCGGCCAGATGGTCGTCGTGGATCTGGAAAACTGGAGCGATCCGCACACCACCCCGCGCGGCCGCATCATCGAAGTGCTCGGCTGGCCCGGCGATCCCGGCGTGGACATCATCGCCGTGATCCACCGCTTCGGCCTGCGCACCTCGTTTCCCGAAGAAGTGCTCGCCGCCGCCC
>JBGSUP010000139.1:0-4578 GCA_041753485.1 Akkermansiaceae bacterium | reverse complement strand
TGCCCGAGGCCGACGCGAGACGCTGCGCCGAATTTGGCCAAGCCATCCGACGCATTTTCGAGAACTGCTTGGGAGCCACCCATGGCAACGGCAATCGTATTGATTTGGAGTTGGATGGCCCGGCGGCATTCGACCACATCGTCCTGCAGGAGGACATCCGTGAGGGAGAACGCGTCCGCGAGTATGTCGTCGAAGCCAGGGTTGGCGACAGGTGGAAGACAATCGCCACCGGCACCTGCATCGGCCACAAGCGCATCCATCGGCTCGACGGGCCGGTCACCGCCGGACACGTGCGTTTGAAGATCCATGCGTCCACCGCCACGCCAATGATACGGAGACTGGCGGTCTATCGCGCGGGTGGCACAAAAATGAATGCCGAAGCGGAGGCCCGCGACTGATCGTTCGACTTTCGATGGTTCTTGGTGGATAAGCGGTGTCTGTTGTGCCGTTGGCCGGCCTGCCGACCGCGGCGATTCCGCAGGTGGCCGGTCCATCCTCGTCACCTGCCATGGTTGCGGGGCTATTATAACGATGATTTGGCATATTATTTCCCATCATGCGTGGCGAGGCGTGCTGCGACCCAGAAATTTGAGGCGGATGATCTGTTCGGTGCGCGCCATGTTGTATACCAGATTGCAGAATATGATGGAAGCCCGGTTGCGAACCATGCCAATGCAGCCCCTATGCATAGCCTTCATGTTCACCGTCATGAACCCGAAGACATGCTCAACTCGCGAGCGCTTTTTGGACTTGCTGCGATTCGCGCGCTTCTGCGCCCAAGTGAGCGGCTTGCCTCACATGCCCTTTTCACAAACCTGTGCGGGGATGGACTTGGCGGCGAGAAGTTCCGCGCATGGCTGAACGCTATAACCGGAGTCGAGCCAGGTTTCCGGATCACCCTCGCGGGTAAGCGCGTCGAGGGCCTGGCTGTCATGCACCGCAGCATCCGTGACTTCGGAGCGGATGATGAGTTTACTTTCCAAATCGACGTTTGCATGGTTCTTGTAACCGAAGAAAACCTGCTGGTTTTTCTTGGTCCATCGTGTGTCGCAATCCTTGTGGGCAAGGCGTTTCGGATGTTTTTCCCATCCATCCGGCATCCGGCGTTCCTTGATTGCCTCGTTGTCCTCCGCACTGTTGCGCTGGCGGGAACTTCGACGAATGAAGCGTCGGCGATGTGTCCCTTGCGGGTGATGAATCCGCGTTGATCAAGACGGTTGTTGAAGGCGCTGAAAAGATCTTTGAACATGCCGGACTTGGTCAGTTTCTCGCGGAACTCGCGAATGCTGTTCTGATCGGGAACGTTGTCGGCATCAGTGATACCAAGAAACCGGTGAAAGCTGCGGCGATCCAAAATCTAAAACTGGGTCTGTTCATCAGCCAGTCCGTAGAGCGACTGCAATACGAGTACCTTGAACATGAACATGGGATAAAAGGCGGGCCGTCCGTCAGAGCCTTTCGACTCCGCCTTGGGAATGCGATCAAGCACTGGAACGAATATATCCCAATTTATGATGCGGTTGAGATTAGCGAGCGGGTCACCCATCCGGTCAATCTGAGACATGCGGTCCATTGCATCAAAAAGACCGCGCTCCAGAGAGCCACCCAGCGGAACCAGCGCTTCATCCGCTGGGTGCATGCCTGGATCCAAAACCAGGCTCCCTGGCGCGATTCCATCGCCCGCCTCAGGGAATTCTGGGCCGCAACTTCAGTTTGGTTTTTCACACCGATCTGGTTGGCAGACACGTGGCAGCGCGTTTACAAAGTGAGCTTGGAACACTTCATGCAGGGATTGAGCGAGGGATTCAGGGAATGGAGAAATCCGCTTCCGTCGGCCGTGCCAGCCGCTAGGCTCTCGCCATGACTCAGCTTTCAGACCACCCCTTCTGGGACGTGGACCGCTCTTCCATCGACCCCGAGCGGCATACGCCATGGCTCGTGAAGCGCGTGCTTGAACACGGGCGCTGGAGTGAACGGCAGGCGCTCGTCGCCCGCTATGGCAAGCCGCGTCTCGCGGAAATCACGACCTCGATCCGCAGCCTTCAACTCCGCATGCTCATGTTTTGCCAAGCTTGGTTCCAACTCCCACTATCCGTCTTCAGATGCTCCACTTCGATTCCGTCCCGGATTGCCTCCAAAATTTGCTGATGCTCCTCGCGCCTCTGCCTGTGCTGGAGGATGTTGCGCCCGGCGGCGGGACTTCGCTGGCTTTGCGCTTCGGCTACCGTCTATCAATGGATCTGGATTTCTTCACCACACGGGAATTCGACGCCGGACAACGGGCCGCTCGGCTTGAAATGACCGGCGCAACCTTGGTGAATCGCGCTCCGAGCTCGCTGACACTGGACGTGCGGGGCACCGAGTTGGATTTCCTGCGCAACGCCTGTCCCTTGCTGGCATCCGCTGAAGAAATCGAGGGCGTCCGGCGTCTCTCGCTGCCCGATGTGGCCGCCATGAAACTTAACGCCATCGCCAACCGCGAAGCGAAAAAGGACTTCTTCGATCGCTGCGAATTGCAGCGCCATGATCCGATTGCCACGATGTTGGAATGGTTTGAGACGAACTATCGCTCCGCGGATCGGTTCACGGTGATTCGCGGCCCCAGCTGGTTCGAGGACTCCGGGTTGGAACCCGATCCGCTCTTCCTGAATGGCAACGACTGGCAGGTCGTGCAAACCCGAATCCGCGCCATGGTTTCAAACCTCACCTAAAAAAACGCCCCATGATGGACGGCTCCTTACTTTTGTTAGGCTTTTCCGGCCCGGAACTCACCCCGGAGGAAGCCGCCTTGTTCCGCAAGCTCCAGCCCGCGGGCTACATCCTTTTCACGCGCAACATCGTCTCTCCGCAACAGACCAGAAAACTCACTGACGACCTCCGCGATTTTTCCCCGGACCTGCCGATCATCGCCATCGATCAGGAAGGCGGACGTGTCACACGCACCAATCAAATCGCGCCGGCCGCGCCCTCGCCGCCGGCGCTCGCCGCACGCAAGGACATGGGTAAAATCGCCGATGCCGCGGTCCTCACCGCCGATCTGCTCCGCTTGTTAGGTTTCAACCTGAACTTCGCGCCGGTGCTCGACCTCGATCATTTCCCGGATACTCAAAACGCCCTTTGCGGCCGCAGCTGGGGACGCGATCCGCAGCGCGTGATTGACCACGCCGGCCATTGGAACCGCTGGCTGCGCAAGCGGTCCATCGCCAGCTGCGCCAAGCATTTCCCGGCCGGCGGCCGCGCCCTGTCAGACCCGCACCACGACCTGCCGTCGTCGCCCGCCACGCTTGAGGAACTGTTGCGCGAGGATGTGATTCCCTACACCGCGCTGATGCCGGAGTTGGATGCGATCATGCTCGCCCACGTCGGGTTTCCCAACATCGACCCGGATTTCCCCGCCTCGCTCTCGCCGCGCATCATCCGCCGCTTTCTGCGCGATCAGCTCGGCTTCGACCGGCACCTCGTTCTAACAGACGACCTCGACATGGGCGCCATCGCCACCCGTTACGGCCGTGGCGAGGATGTGAAACTCGCGATCACCGCCGGCAATGACCTCGCGATGATCTGCCACCGCACCGAAACCGCAGAGACCGCCGCCCGCGCCATCGCCGAACTCCCGCACTGGATGACCGAGGAAGCCCGCGAACGGATCGACCGCTTCCGCCGCAAGAAACTGCATCCGCCGATCCAATGGTCGGAAAAAAAATGGGGAATCGCCTGCTCAGCTCTTGCCACCTTGGCCGGAGAATTTCCCGACGATTCCGGAGAATCGGCCGCCAACAGCCCGGTGGTGGACTATTGATGATCAAATCCGGGAAAAAATCGCCTATTCGGGAATTTCTGCGAATTTTTCCGTGTCACCCGCGTCCCATGGCCTACATTACCGGCAGCAAATGCCTTTAATCCCTATGAAAGCAATCACTCGAAACATCACGGCAGCCATTGCGGCCATCTTCACCTTGGTCGCCACCACACCGGACAGTCAGGCCACCAAAGTCACCCTCGACGGTTCGGGCTATTACGACCTCGGTCGCGAAGTCAAATTCTATGGTGGCGGAGTCAAACAAACCGGGCGCTATCGCAATCTCGGCGGAGATTACTACCACAAGGCGACCATCAGCATGCAATGGATCACCAACCGATCCAGGTATGTTTCCGGCGACTTGAGCTTTGAACTTTGGGCCATGCCATTTTACGGAGCGACAAAGGGCATCGTGCTGATGACCCGCTCCGCCAATCCGATCAAGGGTGGTTCCTATTACTTCGAAAAGAAGTGGCGGGGTTACGCCGTCTTCCTCGACGAATACCGCTACCCCGAGTTGAACCTCTGGGAATACACCCGCAAGGGTTGGAAATGGAAGGACGCGCTTTCCTTCAGGCAGAACAACCTGCTGTGAGCGGTTGAAATCGAATTTCACATGCCGGGACACGGAAATCCTCCGGTCCCGGCATGTTCGTTTCAGCGAATGAAACCCGAAGATCGTCCCATCCCATGAAACCCGCCACACTCGCCATCGCCGCCTTGGTGATCGCCATCCTTTCCGGCACCGCTGGTTTTTATCTTGGCAGAAGCCAACCTGC
>JBGSUP010000138.1:0-1681 GCA_041753485.1 Akkermansiaceae bacterium | reverse complement strand
TCGATCGCGGCCTCGACGCGGGTGATCGCCCGCTCCACGGCTTCGCGGCAGGCCTGGGTTTCGCGCTCCAGCAGCGCCCGGCCGAGCGCGGATTGGGTTTCCCCGCGTTTGCGGACGAATGCCTCGGCCTGCTGGCTGACTTGGCCGAGTTCTACGAACAAATCCATGAGCGCCGGCGTGACCGCGCCGCGCGTCTCCGCAGGCGTGCCTTGGAGTTCGAGCCAATGGCGCAGGCGTCGCGACGGACTGGACAGGGTTTCGAAGGCCTCGCGCAATTCGGCGAAAGCCTGTTGCGTGCCGCCGGCATCCGGGTGGGCCAGTTTACCGGCCTCGCGGAAGGCTTCGCGCAGCGTTTCCCCGGCGATCACGAGGCGTGGCTCGATGCCGAGGATGGCATAGGCATCCATCATCACCAGGTGCCGCTCAACTTTCCGGGGACCAGCCAGATGTTGCGATACTGGATGGCATTGCCGTGATCCTGCAGGCGCAGCGGGCCATCGCCCTTCGGTTCGACCAAGCGCCCGGCGAAGGTGTGGGAGGTGCCGTGGGGGATTTCCGCATCATTGTGGATGAGCACGCCGTTGTGGCGCACGGTGATGCGCGGGGGCGAAACTTTTTTGCCATTCTTCCAGACCGATGCGGTGTAGTCGATGTCATAGGTCTGCCACTCCATCGCCGGGCGGGCGGCGTTCACCTGCGGCGGACTAGTTTTATACAGCGCTCCGCATTCGTTCCACAGTCCCTGCAGACCATAGGAATTGAGCACCTGCACCTCATACTCGCCCTGGAGGAAAAACCCGCTGTTGCCGCGGTCTTGGCCGGCTTTCCCGGGTTCCACCGGGTAGCGGAACTCAAGGTGCACCCGGCAATCGCCGAATTTCCTCTTGGTCTGGATGTCACCGCCGATGCCGTCCTTGCGCTCCTCCGGGGAGCGGGCGCTGCGCACCTCCATCGCCCCGCCGCCGGTTAAATGCCAGGACACCGCCCGCTTGTCACTGTGCTGCCACTGATCGAAGTTTTTACCATCGAACAACGTGATCGCACCCGCCGGCGGCTTGGCACCGAGAGTCGGCGAGGAACGCGTCACACGCTTGAGTTGGAAGCGCACTTCGCCGCCGCCCTGGCCTGAGACGCTGCCGCTCAAGCCGTCCTTGGTGACCGCGCCATTCCAGCCATTGCCGGAAAACCGGATTTCCCCATCCTCGAGTTTGCCCGGTCCTTCGAAATAGGCGTCCGCGCGGCGGTCGTGCTCCTGATAGAATCGCAGGAAGTATTCACCGTCACGCACGTTGATGACCTGGGCGGCGAGCGGCTTGTTGATCTCGAAATAGTGGCCCTTGGGAGCATCGAGCCATTCGCCCTCATAGTCGCCCATCAGGGTTTGGTCGGCGGCGGCGACTTCGGTCCATGCTGGGGAAATCCCCTCGGCGGCAGCGGTGTTTCCGTGGGTGATCAACATGGCGGCGATGAGGCTGGCGGGGGTTTTGATGTTCATGACGCAGCCATTCCTAGAAGCTGGCGGCCGAATTGCAAGCGACCATCGCCAGCGGCCGCCTTCAATCCCGGTGATAGGGCGCGCCGCTTTGCAGGGAGGCGGCGCGGTAAAGTTGCTCCAACAAAACCAGCAGCGCGAGTTCGTGCTGCAGCGTGAGCGGCGAGAGCGCGAGCACCAGGTCCGCGG
>JBGSUP010000137.1:0-4929 GCA_041753485.1 Akkermansiaceae bacterium | reverse complement strand
GCAAGCACCCGGTTGCCCGAAAAATTCTCATACATGCGCATGAAAGTCCGGAGTTTCTCCTTTTCATCCTGCCCGAACGCGAAGCGCCGGTCCACCACCCGCGACACGCAGTGATAGATCACTGGCTTCGCCACACCCCCGCCTACCGCAACGGGAGCAATCGTCCAACGCGCACGTCTCATGCGCAGCAGCCTACCCAGGCCACAAAACAGGTCAAGCGGATTTTTTGATAAATTACCTGGAAATTAACTAGAATTAACTAGAATCTCAAAGATCCCCTGATAAATTTCATGGAAAATTTAATTCGGCACTTCCCGCCCGGGGATGATCGCGGGTTTGTGCAACAGATCCACGAGCGCTTCACCTACAGGATGGATGATTTTCCGAGTTCATGAAATCCCTGCTCCAGCGTTTTACGCGCTGGCACAACATGCGGGCGAAACGCCGGGGGAATTTGTGGGAGGAAACGTTCAAGAGCGTGATGGTGGAGGACGGCCTGGCCTCCAAAATGATGGCGGCTTACATCGACTCCCACCCTGTTCGAATAGTCATGGTGGCGGACCCGGGGGAGTATCGCTGGAGCAGTTATGGCGAGGCGATGGTTGCCACGGGCCGCAGCGGGGCCAAGGCCAAAGCGGGTCTGGTGCGGGCGGTGATGGCCGACAAGGGTTGGGAGGCGGATGCGCGGCACTGGGCGGGGCGGGTTGCAAGGGAGTATCGGATGCTTTTGTTGGAAGAGGGTGAGGAGAAAACGCTGGAGGTGGTGAATGCAGATGGCGAAAGGGTGACGGAAGTGGTGAGGAAGGGGATGAAGAGGCGGAGGACTTTGGAGGAAGAGGAGACGGGCGGACTGAAGTCCGCGCTCCGGCTTGCGGCGATGCTGTGGAGAAAGGTGAGACATTTCAGCGATGGAGCGGTGATCGGCTGCCGGGCGTTTGTGGATGGGTTGTTCGAGCAATGCAGGGAGCGCTTCGGCGCGAAGAGAAAAAGCGGCGCGCGGAAGATGCGGGGCCGGGCGGCTGAGGCGGTGGACATGCTGACGATCTGCTCCAAAGCCACGGCGAGGTGGGGTGTCAGCTGCGATTCCGCACGGCATACCTCCGCGGCACGCCGGCCGACGTTTCCTGAATGGCGGAGCCGGAACAAAACTAAGCAGAGCCGGTTTAAAAACCCGTCACGGCTCACGGCTTTCGATCATCCGAAGGGCCTCCGGGTTGGTTTGGACCCGCTGGGCCCGAGCCGATGCGACTTGGGTCTCAAGCCGCACCCGCAGCGCTCAATCTGAGGCGGTTGACTTCCATGCCGACGAGGCAGATGTCATCGGAGAACGCGCGTCCGTCCGCGAAACTGACGATCTCGCGGGAGAGTTCCTTGATGAGCTTTTCAAGGGGGAGCGCGGCGTGCTGCTGGACGGATTCACGCAGGCGGCTCTGGGTGAAAGTCTGGCATTGTGGGTTCTCGACCTCGAAGATGCCGTCGGTGAAAGCGAGGATGAGATCCCCCTCGGCCACGGTGGTTTCGTCGGTGTGGTACTGGATTTGATCGAACAAACCGAGCGCGGGCCCGGAATTGGCGCGTGCATTGATGGCCTCCGCCGCGCCGGTGGCATGGCGCAGGACGAGCGGGCTGGGATGGCCCGCATTGGCGAATGAGAGCCTGCCGGTTTCCAGATCCAAGGTCATGTAGCAGGCGGTGGTGAAGAGGGTGGTGCCGAGTTGCCTGAGAATCACGCGCAGGGATTTGTTCATTTGGGTGAGGAGCGTGCCGGGGTCGCCGGCGACTTCGCTGAGCTGCTCCTCAAGGGCGCGCATCATGGCGGTGACAAGCGCCGCGCACACGCCGTGGCCCATGACATCACAAATGAAAATGCCGACAACGGTGTCCGAGATCCGGACCACGTTGTAGAAGTCGCCGCTGACCGATGTGGTCGGATGAAAAACGCTGCAGAACCGCAGGGCGCTCGCCGCCGGTGACGCGCCGCGCGGGAACGTGGGGAAGCGGGCGGGCAGGAATGCCATCTGGAGTTCCCGCGCCATTTCAAGGTCCTCTTCCATGACCGTGTTCTTTTCCCACAACTCGCGGGTGCGTTCCGCGACGCGCTGTTCGAGTTGTTCGTTGAGCATCCGCAGGTCGGCCTCGGCCTTGCGACGCGCATTCCGGGATTCCACTTCCCGCATGGCGCGGTGGAAGGCGGGGACGAGGCGGCCGAGGCGGTCCTTCAGGACGAAGTCGGTGGCGCCGTTCTTCAACAGTTCCACGGCGGTTTCCTCACCGACGGCACCGGAGATGACGATGACGGGCACGTCCGGGCAAATCCCGCGGGCCATTGCGAGGGCCTGCGCTCCGTCAAAGGCGGGCAGTTTGTAATCCGCAAGGATGATGCCGGGCGGGTGCTCGCGGAGCGCGCGCTCGAACTGGTCGCGGGTCTGCACGCAGGTGGAGGTGAATGTGATCCCTCCCTGCTTGAGTTCCCGCAGGATGAGTTCGGCATCAAGCGCGGAATCCTCAAGGACAAGAATTCGGATGGGTTGTCCGTCCATGGTATGAAGTGGGTTTAGCAATTGGAAATTACATTCGTTTTGAGCCAATACAAACCGGTGTCACGGATGACCTTGAGGAATGACTCGAAATCGACGGGTTTTACAATGAAGCTGTTGGCACCGAGTTGATAGGCGGTATCGATATCACGGACTTCCTGCGAAGAGGTCAATACCACAACCGGCATCTGTTTCGTGCGTTGGTCGGCCCGGATGCGGCGCAGGACCTCGATGCCGTCCACTTTGGGCAGTTTCAGGTCGAGCAGGACGACTTTGGGCCGCTTGCGCAGATCCCGTCCGCCGTGGGTGCCGTTTCCAAAGAGGAAATCGAGCGCGGCCTGGCCGTCGGGCAGGTGGACGAGGTGATGCGCGAGGTCATGGTTGCGCAGGGCGCGGACGACGAGTTCCGCGTCATGGGGATTGTCCTCGACGAGCAGGATCTCGAGCAAATCGACGTCGCAATTCATGATTCGGGGTTTGCCAGAGTGAAATGAAAGATGGCGCCGTGATCGACTTCGGCCTCCGCCCAGACGCGGCCGCCATGGCGCTGGACGATGCGCTGGACAAGGGCGAGGCCCACACCGGTGCCCGGGAAGTCCTGCTGGCTGTGGAGACGCTGGAAGATGCCGAAGAGTTTGCCGGCATGGCGCATCTCGAAGCCCGCGCCGTTGTCTTTGACATGGTAGGCGCACACGCCGTCCTCACTGACGCTGGCACCGATTTCGATTTCGCCGGCATCGCGGGAGCGGGTGAACTTGATGGCATTGCTGATGAGGTTCACCCACACTTGACGGATCATCGCCTGCGCGGCGAAGGCGGGCGGGAGCGTGTGCAGGACGAGCCGCAGCCGGCGCTCCGGACTGCGGGCGGCGAGTTCATCAAAAACCTCGCGCGCCATGGCTTCCATGTCGATCCATACCGGCTCGATGGGTTCGCGACCGAGGCGGGAGAAGGCGAGCAGGTCGTCGATGAGGCGGCCCATGCGCCCGGCCTCGCTGTGGATCACGCCGAGCATGCGGCGGCCGTTTTCATCGAGCTGCCCGGCATAGTCCTCGAGCACCATGCGGGAGAACCCGTCCATCGCCCGGAGTGGTGCGCGGAGGTCGTGCGAGACGGAGTAGCTGAAGGACTCCAATTCGCGGTTGGCGGCCTGCAGTTCGAGCGTCCGTTCCTCGACGCGCTTCTCGAGTTCGGCATGGAAACGGCGGAGTTTTTCCTCCGCCATGGAGCGCTCGATGGCGATGCGCACGACATGTGTGGCACGTTCGATCACCTCCATTTCAAAAGCCGAAGGCTGGCGCGAATTGCGGTAATAGATCGCGAAGGTGCCAAGAACATTTCCACGGACACAACGGATCGGAGTGGACCAACAGGCGCGCAGGCCGTGCCTGGCGGCAAGCTCGCGGAACTCCGCCCACAGCGGATCGGTGGCGATGTCGGAAACGATGACTTGGCGGTTTTCAAAGGCCGCGGTGCCGCAGGAACCGACGCGCGGACCGATGGACATGCCATCCACCGCGCGGTGGTAGGCTTCCGGCAGGCTGGGCGCGGTGCCGTGCCGCAGGTGGACGCCATCCTCGTCCAGAAGCAGGACCGAGCAGATCGCATCGGGTGTCAGCGCTTCGAGATCGCGCATCAGTTGATCCAGGACCACGTGCAGGGAATCCCCGCTCACGATGCGTTCCAGGGCGCTCTTTTCCCAGGCCAGGAGTTGCTGGAACTGCTTGCGCTCGGTGATCTCGGTGTGCGCCACGATCGCGCCGCCCACATTTCCAACCGGCCGCAGCACCTCCATCGCGAACCAGCGCGGGCAGCCGGGACCATCGCACGGGTATTCCATCGTGAGGCGCGGCTGCTCACCGGCGAGCACGGACTTCAATCCCGCGCATGCCGCCATGGCGTGCGGATCCTGCGACTGGCAGGCGCTTTTGCAGACATCGAAATAGTTCGCGCCCACGCCGACCGTTTCGGCGTCGGGGTCGCCGTTGGCCCTGGCGAATTCCAGCCACGGTTCATTCACCGCCACGATCCGCCCGTCGCTGTCGAGCACTGCGATATGCGCGGGGAGGGAGTTGAGAATCGCCGCCTGCAGCGTCTCGCTGGCATGCAGGGAGGCCCCCGCTGCGTCCGCGACGTGTGTCCGGGATCCCCGAGTCTTCCTCTGGCCGTCTGTTTCCTCTCGGATCATGGGTTTGATGCACCAGATGATGCGGTAAAAAGGCAAAATAACCCGCATCCGCGTTTTCCCAAGGAAAAAACCATTGCCATGCATCAAGAAGCCACAGCTTGTTCATTTGAACGAAGTGTCGTTGATGAGGGATGCGGCCTTGGTCGGAGAGAAGGCGCAATGTTCGAAAAAGCAGGGCCACGGGACATTCGGGGCTTGTCGGGA
>JBGSUP010000136.1:0-4213 GCA_041753485.1 Akkermansiaceae bacterium | reverse complement strand
CTCGGCCAGCGGGATGCAGCCGAACTCGGCGGAAAACCCCTGGATGGCATCCGGCGTGCCCTGCATCAGCAACACATCGCCGGCCTGGATCGGCTCCGAGCGGAGACGCCGGATCGTGCGCTTGCCGCGGCGCGACAGGGCCAGCAGATTGATGTGAAACCTCGTGCGGAGCCGCAGGTCGGTGGCCGAACGACCGACAAGATCAGTGGCGGGCCGGACGGTGAGCTCAATCAGCGAGGCGTCATCGTCTTCCGCCGGTTTCTTCGCCTTGGGTTTCCCGCCCGCCTCTGCGGACGCTCCGCCCTGCCTCCCGTCTTCCGGCTTGGCCGGCTTGTTGCGTGGGTCTCCCTCGAGAGTGAGCCCGATGCTGGAAAGCGCCGATGCGAGGGAATCCGGTTCGGCTTCGATCACCAGGATGTCTCCCGATTGAAGAACGTAGCTGGAGTTCGGAATGGAAACGCGGAATTGGTTGCGCACCAGTCCGATGACCTGGGCATCGAGTTCGCGCAGCATGGGGCCGATTTCGCGCAACGATTTGCCAAGCGCCTTGCTGTTTTCCGCCACGCGCGCCTCGGTGATGTAGGCGCCGGTATCGAAACCCTCGATCCCCGTCCTCTCACGTGCGGGCACCAGCCGCCAGCCGACGAGCGCGATGAAGACCACGCCGATCCCCGCCACGGAGAGCCCGACCGGCGTGAAATCGAACATCGCGAAGCTGCCGGAACCAGTTGTCTCGCGGAAACCGGAGACGATCAGGTTCGGCGGCGTGCCGATGAGGGTGGTCATGCCGCCGAGGATCGATCCGAAAGCCAGCGGCATCAACACGCGTCCGGGAGGCAATCCCTGTTTTGCGGCCACCTGGATGGCCACCGGCATCAGCAACGCGAGCGTGCCGATGTTGTTCATGAAGGCGGAAAGCAGCGCGCCGAGACCGGTGAGCACCGCGATCGTCAGGGTGGGGCCGGACGAGGCGGGAATCAGGCGGCGGGTCACCGCATCGATCGCACCGGAGGCCAGCAGGCTGCGGCTCAGCACCAGCACACAGGCGACCGTGACCACCACCGGATGGCCGAAGCCCGCAAACGCGGCGGTCGCAGGCACCAGGCCAGCCAGCACGCAGGCAAGCAAAGCACCGATGGCAACCATGTCGTGACGCCACTTGCCCCACACGAACATCCCCACCGTGATGGCAAGGATGATCAGGATGGCGTGTTGGTCGAAGTGCATGTCGCCAACACTCTGAGTGGCTTCCGGCCACCATGACGAGCTTGGATTGCGCGCGGATGCATCTTCTTCGATGCTTATCCGGACCATGCCATTCCCCGCCACGGCATGGTGTCCGCCCCCGTGTTTTTCCACCGCCCCTGTTTACGCCTTCGCAAGTTATCGCTGTTCGCCGAGACGGGTGATCAGCGTCTCGATTTTCACGGATCGCCTCTTCCTGCTGCCGAGTTGCCGTCATTATTGCTTGGGCGACCACCATGTGTCGGGTTACAGAAACCGTGGCTATTGCTCCTGTTTCAATTTTCACAAGTCCCGCCGCGGTTGCGGTCCGGTTTATGCCTACAACCGCTGGAGCCACCGCCACGACCGCAAGCGGGAGTGCGCCGCCACGGAGCGGATCCCTTCGCCTACTTCGAGTGGGTTTTGGAAAAGCTGATGCACAATCCGCCCGGCGGCCTGCCAGACCATCGAGAGCCGGGTGGCAAAGATACCAGAGCTGCCAGATCTCTGGCAAAAATGCGAGAGGTGCTCTGTTGAGCGTTTACGCCGCAACTGTTCCTTTTTCTGGATAAGATCGGTGATTTTGGGCCGTATTTGATTTTGCTTCTCCCCGTGACACACATGAAAATGTTTTCGATTCACTCCAATAACTCCGCCGTGTGGTGGGCATTCCTGTGGATTTGCCTGAGTTGCCCTGCTGCTCCTGCCAATTCAGAGAAGCAGCCGAATGAGGTGACTTACGAGGCTTTCGGAGCCGTGGGCGATGGCAAGACCGACGACCTGCCAGCCATCTGCAAGGCACATGAGCACGCCAATGAAAACGGCCAGTGCGTGCGGTCGAATCCGAATGCGACGTATCATTTGGGGACAAAGGCGCTCACGGCGATTATTCAGACAGACACGGATTGGGGGACGTCGAAGTTCATCATCGATGACAGCAAGGGGGTGGATGACTTCAGAAGCGCGCTCTTTGAGGTTCGCTCGCGCTTGAAGCCCGTGCCGTTGAAGATCGACCGCCTAGCGCGCGGTCAGAAGAGGTTAGATCCTATTCCTGCGGACTGCCTGGTCCATGTTGAAAACAAGAACCGGAAAATATTTATCCGGCGCGGGTTGAATCAGAACAGCGGCACCAATCAAAAGGAGGTTTTCATTCTACGTAGCAACGGAGTCATTGAAGGCGGGATTGATTGGGATTACGATGTCGTCACCCGCGTTATCGCGCAACCGATTGATCCGGAACCGTTAGTCGTGCGTGGCGGAATATTCACCAACATCGCCAACCAGATGAAGCAAGAAAAGGGCTCCAGCTACTGGAGTCGCAACATTCAGATTCGCCGATCCAACACCGAAATCAACGGTGTGACCCATCGAGTTATGGGTGAGGGCGCTATCGGCCAGCCCTACAGTGGATTTTTGAACGTGCAGCGATGCGCCAACATTGTGTTGCGCAACTGCCGGATCGACGGACGCAAGGTGTATCAGAAAATCGGTAATGCCGGCAAGCCTGTGCCGATGGGCACCTATGGATACCACGCCAATGGAGTTGTGGACTTGCGGATGATCGGCTGTCGCATGGACAACATCCACGACACTACGCGATGGGGTGTGATCGCGACCAGTTTCATGAATAACTTTTTGGTGGAAGACTGTGTGATTTCACGGGTGGATGTGCATATGGGGATATCCGGTGCCTACATTATCAAGCGTTCGACCATTGGTCACGGCGGGATCAATGCGATCGGGCGAGGGCGTTTGATCATTGAGGATTGCACACTACAGGGAGGCCGCGTCGTCTCGTTTCGCGATGACTATGGATCAACGTGGGATGGCGAGGTGCTCATACGCAACAGCACATGGATTCCCTCGGGAGCGAATGCCGTGATGTTTCATGTGAACAACGATGGCATGCATGACTTCGGTTACCCTTGCTCGATGCCCAACATAGTCCGGATTGATGGACTGAAAGTGGAGGACTCCAAGCACGGGAAGAACCACAAAGGGATTGTGTTTTTTACGGATCCGATGGGCAAATCGAGCAAGATCCGACTGTTTCCCTATCGTTTGACGGAGAGGCTGGAGGTGAGTGGGCTAAAGACCAGCAGCGGTCTGAAGCCACGAATTTGCGAGAATCCCGAGGTGGCGAAAGCTATCCGGTATGTGGACCGATGAATGGGCAAAGTGTTTGTGGTTACTTCGCGACATCGAGTGCCTGACCGGCTTCCAGGAGGACGGGGCGGCGGGTTTCGTAGGGCAGTGCTTGGACAGGGATATTGTTTTTTAGGCAGGGGTCTGCGGCGAGGGCTGCGGACTGCGGTAGGATCATGAATACCGGTTCCAACCCCCTGATACCGCCTCCGGTCCGGCCACCCGCTCTTTCAACGGCCTTCACCCCAAAAGCAAATTCCCAGCAATTTGCGGAGTTGGCGGACCTTCTCGACGCCGTTGTTCGGTGCCCCGTCGATTTCCAGCACGTCGAGTGAGTGGCCCTCGGCGATCTCACCGCAAAGCTCATCGTCGGGATCGAAGTCGATCCGTGGTCCACCCCTGCAATTCAGCGCCTTGGCGAGAATCCGGGCGGTCGATGTCTTGCCGGTGCCGCGCGGTCCGACGAACCGATAGGCGTGCGCCGAGCGCTTCTGGGCGATGGCGTTTTTCAAGGTCCGAACGACGTGGTCCTGACCCAGGGCATCGCCGAAGGTTTTTGGGAGGTATTTCCGGGCGAAGACCTGGTAGGTCACGCCGGGGAGGCGAGGCGGGATGGGCCGGATGGGAAGTGTGGAATGAAATCCCTAGCCCGTGATCGCGCTGGATTTCGCGGAAATGGTTACCTTTTCGTGCCCCAGACCGGGCGGGCATGGCGGGTGATTTTCCCGTCGAGTTCGGTCATCCGGGCGAGGAGGGCGGTGACCCTCTCTGGTTGGGCGGCGGCGAGATTGTCACTTTCGTCCAAATCCTCGGCTAGGTTGAAAAGCAAGGTCTCGGTGGGCTT
>JBGSUP010000135.1:0-2325 GCA_041753485.1 Akkermansiaceae bacterium | reverse complement strand
GCCCAGCCAGCGCTCGATGAAGCGACCGGCCGCCATCAGGAAGCCACTGTCCCCAGGTGTCTTGGTCATGTTTTCGATTTCGCGCAGCGCGGCAAGACGGGCGATGCGTTCCGGGTCCCGGTGGAAGCGATGGCCGAAGCGCATCCACAGTGCCTTGATGACCAGGCCGAGGGCGATGAGTGCGGCCGCAGCATGGCCAAGCCAGCCGGGCGGGCGTGGCGTGGCGGGCGGCATGATGTCAGTGCCATCCAGCAGGCCAAGGATGTCGGTCATGCGTTCCACCGGGGTGGCAAGTGCCTGCGGCGGGGCGATGCCCTCGGATTTCTGCGCCGCGGATGGAGTGATGCGCAGAGGGATGGGCTCGCTGAGGACGGTCTTGTAGGTTTTTTCCCTGGGATCGAAGAAAACCAGCTGGAACGCGGGGATCGCGGACTTGATTTCGAGCGGGCGCAGGAATTGCCGGAAGACGGTGGTTCCGGAAAGCTCCCGGCGTTCGTCGCCGCGCGGATCGGTGGTGGCTTCGTAGAGTTTCCAGCCGTCGGCATCGGCGGGTTTGGGTGGCCGCAGCGTGTCGAGATTGCCGCTGCCACTCACCACGATTTCCACCGGGATCGGATCGCCCTCCTGCGCTTCGGTGAGCTCGCTCCTGACCTCGATTTTGAAATCGCCCACCGCATTTTCAAAGCCTGCGGGCGCACCGCCCGGGAGCGGGAGTGATTCGAGTTCCAGCCCGGGAACGGTTAGATTGACCTCGGTGGTGACATTCCGGCCGGTGCCGTCCATTTGGTATTGGACCGTGATCAGACGGACGGTGGCGGGGCCGATGCCGACGGTTCCGGTGCGGGTGGGCGTGAGGGTGCTGGGGTAGGCCACGGAAACGCAGGGCTTGCCTAACAGATTGACCTGGCCACGCATGGCGGAGGGCTGGAAGCGCCAGGCGGTGACGCCATCGCGCTGGAAATCTGGGATGCCCCAGTCCTCGACCCGCAATTCGCGGGGCACGAAGATTTTGATTTCCACGGGCACGGTTTCGCCATCGAAGGGGCGGGGGTTGAGCACCCGGAAGGCGCTGGCGTAGCGGAAGCGGGTGCCTCCGGCCACGGCCTCGGACCACTGGAGTTCGTCTGGATTGAAGACTGAGAATTCAAGCGGCTCGCTGCGGCTGGTGACGCCACCGGAGGACACCTTGAATGCGGGCAGCAAGTGGCTGCCGGTTTCGTAACTGGAGACCAGATATTCGAAGACATACTCGAGGCGGCGGCCGGGCAGGAGTTTGGTCCTGGCACCGGTGCCAGCCGGGCGGATGGTCACGCCCTGGAGCTCGGGGATTTCGGGAAAGTCATCGGGCCGGGCCCCGGCGACGGCGACTTCGAGCAAGGCCTGCTCGCCACGGGCGAGGAAGCGCGAGGACAGCCGGCTGCTGGTCTGGGCGGCGGCGTGCATGGCGAGGACCAGCCATGCGGCGAGAAGTCGGTGGGTGATGGAAATTCCGCTCATGATGTTACCAATCTTTTTCCGGTGGGTTGAACTCACGACGACCCGGTGTGAGCGGGCCTTTTTCGCAATCCGCGTTTTCTCCGAGAATTCGGCGGGCACGTTCTTCAGGTGATTCGGCTGGATCCCTCGGAGACTCGCCGGATTCCTTGTCATCCTGCTTTTTTCCAGGTTCGCCATCGGGTTTTTCCTCATCATCGCCCGAACCATCGCGGGGTTCCTCGTCGCCTTCGCCCCTTTCGCCCGGTTGCTTCGGTCCTTTTGGGTCTTGTCCGTCTTCCTCCGGCTTGCCCTCCTCTTGCGGGTCGCCCTCGCCGGGTTTGCGGGGTTCGGGTTTACCCTCGCCTTGCTGCGGCTGTGGCATCGATTGCGCGGTCTGTTCGCGCTCTTCCGCCAGCAGTTCCTGGAGGCGTCTGAGATAGGTCATCACCAACTCCCGGTTGTGAGACGCGGCGGGGTCGGCCGGATTGGCGGCGAGCGCGGAATCGAAATGGCGGACGGCATCCGCCCAGTTGGTGATCAGCGATTCGATGGCGGCCGGTGCGCTGCCGGAGTCATCCTCACCGCCCCGGAGTTCGTCGAGTTTTTCGCGGACGATGGCATCGAAATCCCCGAGGGTGGGGGCTTCCGCGGGGACATCCGGGTAGGACGTGCCGGCGAGGCTTTGCCAGCCAAGCTGAAACAAGGACTTGGCGGTGCCGAGGTGGGCGCTGCCGCGGACCTGCGGTTCGCCGGACAACATTGCCTGGCTGTAGGCCGCGCGGGCACCGCGGAAATCCTCCGCGCGATAGGCGGCGGTGGCCTCGCCAAGATGGAAGCGCGCCTTGCGTT
>JBGSUP010000134.1:0-2191 GCA_041753485.1 Akkermansiaceae bacterium | reverse complement strand
CATTCCCGCCGCCCTCGAGGCCAATGGTTTCCATTTCCGCCATCCCACGCTGGATGCGGCCCTCGCCGATCTCCTGAGGCCCGTTTGAACCACTGCCCGCCACCTTTTCATTCACTGGCCGCGGGCCGAAGAAATTGGCGTTTTCGAATTTCAAACCACCGCTGTCAAAGCCGCCCCCTAGCCAATCCACCACTACAGATCCTGCGTGCGGCCGCACGCAGGATCTGCTAACAGCTTTGGATGGGAGGGAGCCGGAGCTGGGTGCTCCGGGAATTTGTGTCTGGGAATTTGCGTCTTGAATGCGCCCGGCGGTAGAATCAGTTTGTTGCCAGTCCATGCCGAAGATTGGAGACGAGCCAGAAGTGATCTACGAGGGGATCCCCGCATCTCCCGGGATCGCCATCGCTCCCTTGCACGTGATCGCCCGTGGATTCTCGGCTCCGGAGGTGTATGAAATCGACGAGTCCGAGGTTCCGCGCGAGCAGGAACGGTTCCGGCAGGCGATTGAAATCACCAAGCGACAGTTGGTGGAGCTCCAGAGCCGCCTGGAAGACCTTTCGGGCGAAAACGAGAGTGGCATTTTCGAAGCACACGCCATGATGATCGAGGACCGCGCCGTGGTGGAACGCGTGCTTGCGGCCATCGCCAGCCGCCTGCAAAACGCCGACTATGCGTTCTATGCGGTGATGCAAAATTTCCTCGAGGCCATGCGCCGCATCCCGGATCCCTATCTGCGCGAGCGCACCGCCGACATCGAGGACGTCGCCCAGCGGGTGCTGCGGAATTTCTCGCCGGATGGCGACTCCCGCCACCTGGGACCTGACGACCGGCACATTCTCGTCGCCTACGACCTTGCACCTTCCGATACCGCATCGATGAACCGCCGCCACGTGCTGGGTTTCGCCACCGAACAGGGCAGCGTGAACTCGCACACCGCGATTCTCGCGCGTGCCTTCGGCATCCCCGCCGTGGTGGGGTTGGAGGGGGCGGTGATCGATTTGATGGCGCTCGCTCCCGCGATCCTGGATGGCTATACCGGCAAGCTCATCCTGAATCCCGCGCCCGACACGCTTGCACGCTACCGGAAGCTCAGCGATGCGAAGGCGCGGGTCCGCAGCGCGCTGGAGGCAAAACGCGGCGCGGCCACCGAAACCATCGACGGCAGGGCCATCACGGTCTCCGCCAACATCGAAATCGTCGATGAGCTGCCTCTCGTCAAACGCAGCGGGGCCAAGGGGATCGGTCTCTATCGGACCGAATTCCTGCTCCTCAACGGCGAGGAAATGCCCGACGAGAAGAAGCAGTCGGAAATTTATTCCAAGATCGCAAGGGAGATGGCACCCCATGGTTTGATCATCCGGACGCTTGACGCCGGAGGCGACAAGCTGCCGGTGGAGCCGCTCACCGAGCCCGAGCCCAATCCCTTCCTCGGCTGGCGCGGCATTCGCGTCTCACTGGCGCGTCCAGCCATGTTTCGCGAACAGGTCCGCGCGGTGCTCCGCGCCAGTGCCAGCGGCAGGGTGTCGATCATGTTTCCGATGATCTCGGGCCTGTCCGAAGTCTGGCGCTGCAAGGAAATGGTGCGCCGCTGCATGGATGAATTGGACAAGGAGGGCATTGCCTTCGATCACGACCTTCCCGTCGGCGTCATGATCGAGGTGCCGGCCGCCGCCCTGTGCGCCGATTTGCTCGCGCCGGAAGTGGATTTCTTCTCCATCGGCACCAACGACCTGATCCAATACACCGTCGCCGCAGACCGGGTGAATCCGCATGTGGCCGATCTTTACCGGCCGACCCATCCCGCCGTGATCCGGTTGATCAAGCGCACGATCGACGCCGCCAACGACAATGGCATCTGGACCGGCATTTGCGGTGAAATGGCCGGCGACATCCGCCTGACGCCGCTCCTCATCGGCCTCGGTGTGGAGGAGCTTTCGGTCGGTCCGCAGCAAGTGCCCGGTGTCGGCCAGGCGATTCGCTCGCTGAGCTTTGCCGAATGCGCCGCGATGTCCGACGAGGCCCTGCGCCATAACCGGAGTCAAGGGGTGCTCGACCTCTCGCTCAATCTCGCGCGCAAACATTACGGCGAACTGCTGGATTGATTTCAGATCAATTCCGCCGCGATCGGATCGACCAGAGCGCGGCCGTTGTCGGCGAGGATGAACTGGCCGGCGGCGATGCGGGCGAGTCC
>JBGSUP010000133.1:0-7640 GCA_041753485.1 Akkermansiaceae bacterium | reverse complement strand
CGGCCAAGGGAGCGGGCGCGGCGGTCGAGGACGCGGGTGAAGGGGTCTTGGCCGGGAAGGGTGTAGGTGATGGTTTCGGTGTCGGGGCCGAGATCGGCGGCGTATTCGAAGGTGGAGGAGGCGAGACCGTTGGAGAGGTTTTCGAGACGTCCGAAGGAATCGTAGGTGCGGGAGACGTTCGGGGTGCTGCCGTCCGAGTAGGTGGTGGAGGTCATGAGGCCGTGGGTGTAGCCGTAGGTGGTAGTGATTTCGCGCTGCCAGACGCGGGTTTCAATTCGTCCAGCGTTGGTGTAGGTGTAATCGGTGCCCTTGCCGTCGGCGTATTGTTTGCGGTCGAGCCAGCCGCGGGTGGGGCTGTAGAGCCAGGTGGTGACGCTGCCGCCGGCATTGGTGGGGACGCCGTTGGTGTCGAGCGTGGGCTTGGTGCGGAGGGTGGATAGGCGCCCCAAGCTGTCGTAGGTGCGGTAGGTGGGGTAGGTTTGGCCGCCCCATTCGGCCTTTACATCGCCGCGCGGGGTGTAGGAGGTGTGGGTGATGTTGGAGAAGGTGCCATGAGGAGTGGTGCTGGTGTCCGGTGTGTTGGGTGCGTCGATCGTGATGCGGCGGCCCATGGAGTCGTAGGTGAAGGTGGTGACGCGTCCGCCGGGATCCTCGATGTAGCGCGGGTTGCCGTTTGTCATGACATCGACGGAGGTGCCGCGCACGGGCGGGGTTTCTTCGTTCTCGTCGTGATCGGCCATGCCGACGAACCAGGTGGTTCCGGTGCGGGAGTCGGTGGAGGAGAGGACGCGGGCGAGAGCATCGTGGGTGTAGGAGGTGGAGGCGATGAGGATGGCGGGGGCGGTGCCCTGGTAGTCGAAGAGTTCGGTTTCCTTGAGGAGTCCGTCGGTGTGGGTCTGGACGGTTTTCTGGCCGGCGGGGCTTATGCTGGTGACGGTCCACGCGCCATTGACGGGGACGGAGCTGGTGGTGACGGTGGATTGACCGAAGGAAGCGGAGCCGGAGCTGTGGCCATCGGCCGAGCGGTAGCTGATGGAGGTGGTGATATCGTTGACGACGGTGGTGGAGCGGAGGACGGGGCCGAATTCGACGTCGTGGAGAGTGACCGAGTCGACCACATCATTGGTGGTGGTGGTGACACGGGTCTGGTTGTCGGTGAGGTGCTCGGTGGTGGTGGTGAAGGCGTGGTTGTCGTCATCGTAGCCGTAGGCGTATTCGGTGAAGGAGCCGGTGCCGGCGGCGGCGGTTTCGTCGGCGTCCTTGAACGTGGCGGGTTTGCCGCAGGCACCAATGGCCGCATCGGAGCCGTGGTAGGTTGTGGAGGAGAAGGCTCCGTCGGGGTAATCGATTTGGAATGTGCGGCCGAGGAGATCGGTAGAGGTTTGGGTCCACTGGGTGTTGTTGGGAGCGGTGATCCGGGTCCAGAGGCCGCCGCCGTTCACGTTGTGGCTGCCGTAAGTGTAATTGGTGGTGTGATTTTCCTGATCGGTGGTGTAGGCGGTTTGGCCGTCGCGGTAGGTGGTGGTGTCGGTCGTGGTGCCGTCCGGATAAGTGATGGTGGTCCTGCCGCCTGCGGCATTGAAGACGGTGGCGCGGCTGGTGGTTTCGGCGTTGCCGTCGCCATCGGCATCCGGAGTGAGGGTAGTAGTGGTGAGTCCGTCGAGGGAGCGGGTGGTTTCCGAAGCGAGGATATCGCCGCGCATGACTGTGGTTTTCAGGCCGTCGTAGGCAGTGGTGGTGGTGATGGGGTTGATGGGGGTGATGGGGATGCCGCTTGACGAACGCGCGTGGGTGCTGCTGTAAACGCGCTTGAGGAGATCGCGCGACCATGTGGTGGTGGCACCGCTGCGGTCGGTCATGGATGCGAGGCCGCAGCAACTGTATTCGCTGTTCTCGGTGCTGCCGTCGTCGAAGGTCTTGAGAGTTGGGCGGCCGTAGAGGTCCTGCTCGGTGGAGTACCAAGACGAGAGCAGCATCGCTTCAGGGAGAGCGATGAGATCGGTGATGTCTTCGGCGATCGGGTGGAAGAACTGGTTGTAGGTGGTGACGGTCTTGGTGATACCGGCGGTGAGGGTGGGTGGTGCTTTCACGTCTCCGCCGGTGGCGGGGCCGGAGGTTTCGGTGACAACGAGCGCGTTCACGCTGCCGCTGTAGGTATAGAGGGATGCCGTGCCGTCCTCGCGGAATACCCATGCGATGCGGCCGGCGCCCACGTCGGAATTTTTGCCAAACGCATTGTGCCCGGTGATGGTGGTCAGGAAATGGGTGGCGTCGTAGTAACGCTTGGTCCTGAGGATGTGCTGGCCGTTGGCTCCATTGAAGAACTGCTCCTCCTGATGTTCCACGAGCTTGCCGAGGACTTTGACCGAGGTCTCCATCCACGAACCCTTGATGATCCGGGTTTTGACCCGGCAGAGGTCGGGATCGATGTTGATATCATAAGGGGTGTTGCCAAATGGCGTGATCTCGGTGATCGACGCACCGTTCGCATCGCCGGTAATCCTCCAGATGGTCCAAGAGCCGTCGGGATTTTTTTGCCATCGAGGGCGGCCGTGGAGGAAAGGGTTGGAATTGCCGTAGTAGCCGTAGGTCGTTGTGAAGTCGTCGGTTTCGGTGGTTTCGGTGGTTTCATCGTTGAGGACGGTTTTCGAGACGAGGCGCTTCAAGCCAGAGACATCCGCATATTCCTCATGGGTGCGGGAGATGATTTTCAATTTGTCGCCGTAGTTTCCGTCGGCGTCCAAAGCGGCCTCGGACAGGGTCCGAATGCGGGTGTGGGCATTGGCTGCCGGTTGTCCGGAGAGATATACAAGCGTGTCTTCGGCAATTTGGGCGACGGGCGCGCCGGAGGAATCGGTGGTCCAGGTTTGCAGGCGTTGAACCAAGCGGCCGTTGTCAGGGTCGGTCTTGAAAATGTAGCGGTTGATCATCTGGCGGGCAGTTATGCCGGGGGTCGTCTGGGTGGAAAACACATCCAAGGTGTTGTAAGTCTGCGGGGTGGGATTGCTGATGGTAACGGTTTTGACAGGTTTGATGCCGTCCATGATGGTGTAGAATCCGCCGGACTTGGCTTCATTTTTGTCGGACGCGAAGTACCACTTCGCGTCATATCCTTCCTTTTTCGTGCTTGAAGCGAAATCGGTAAAGGACTGGATATCGACGAGAAAATCATGGGTCAGCACCTGCCGGATCACGCCATTGGTGTCTCTGAGGATCTCCATTTTCTGGTTCGCGTCGTAGGTGAGAGCGGCAGGGCTGAAAACAGCGGCGTCAATCTTGTCGGACTTGAGATAGAGCTGGGCTTTCCAAAGATTGGCAACAGGGCTTTGCGCGAAGAAACCTTTGACGCCGTCCAAGCCTTGAGGGCGCATGTTATTGCCCACATTGGCACCTGCTTCGGAGAACATGCCGGCGAAGTTGTTGCTGCGCGCAAAGGGCGCGCGTCCGAGGTTGAGGAGCAAGTCCACACTGGCGAGATTGGTTTCGACCGGGTCGGCGCTTGCCGTGCTCTGACAGTCTTCGCACGTGCGGCATCCTCCGCCGGGGCCGCTCCGGTCCGGATTGACCGCGTGGGAGATTGCAGTTGACAGCAGGAACGCGGTGGCGATCAGAACGGGGATGGGGCGCTGTTTCATAATGGGAAGGGCTGGATGTGGGGAAAGAGAGGACATGATCATGGATTGAAGTTTTTGAGGGCGGCGGCGGCAGCGAAACGCAGGCTGTCTTCGCTGCCGGCAAGCTGTTGTAGGAACTGGCGGTCTGCGGGATCGTGGAAGTAGCCAAGGGCGGCGATGCTGCTCAAACGCAGCGAGGGGTCCGGCGCACCGTCCCTGGCGAATGCGCGGATGGTGGGCAGCGCTTCGCGGTAACCCATGCGCCCGGCGGCCTGGATGGCGGAAATCCGGTTGGACCGGCTGGCCGGGCGGGTGCCGGTGACGAAGTCGTTGACCACGAGCGCGAGCGCCTCGTCATAAGCCGCGAAATCCTCCGCAGGACGCTTGGACTTGAGATCGCAGAGGGCCATCAGGATGGTGCCAGTGACTTCCTCGTGAGCCTCGCGCTCGCCGCGCAAGACGCTCATGAAGGCGTCCATGCCGGGTTTGAAGGAGTCGGCTTGACGGTTTTGCGCTTCGTCGGCGAGGTAGAGAGCAAGGTGCTGGGCGCTGTAGTCGCGCACGACCGGATCAACATGGCGGTCGGTCGTCAGTCCGGCCATGGCTTCACCGTATCCGGGCCAGTCGAAGCGCGGCTGGCGGAGGACTTCCATGATTTCGTTGAGGACCATGTACCAGCCGGAGACTCCGATTCCCGCAGGGGCCGGTTGGCGGAGAAGGTCGATCAGTGCTTGATTTTCCTCGTTCGAGAGATCGGAGGGCAGGTCGCGGATGGCGGAGATCCGTTCCGCGTCGTGCAACGAGGGATCGGACAGCTTGCGGATCAGGATGGGTGCCGGTGAGGGTGGGCGGGCGGTGCTGCGGCCGGTCGGGCGGCTACGGGACGGAGCGGCCGTGCCTTCTGGGTGAACCCGTTCTGGGGGTGACGAGAGCAACCGGACGCCGAGCCAGATCCCGAGCACAAGCAGCAGGATTGCGAGGACGTTGGTGGTGGTGCGCTTCATACGGGCGTAGAACCGGGAGGGATTCACTTGTAGATGTTCTTGCCCTCGGCATCGAAGATCTCGATGTAGTGACAGGGCGCGCCAAGGCGTTCCTGAGGCACGAGAAAATCGAGATGGAGCAGACCGTTCTCGTCAAAATCGGCGGCGGTGAGGACTTTGACCGTCGTGCCGTCCAAGAAGGTGGCGCCGCCGGCATACGTCGTGATTCTAACAGTCGCTCCGGCGGGGAGATTGGTCACGAGCAGGGGCGAACGCACCTTGTAGAATCCATTGCCGATGGAAACCGCCGTGTCGCTGAGATTGCGCAAGCCGTCGGAGATACCAATTACGGTGGCTTGCTCGACATCAAGTATGGCACCGTTCGCGGGCATGCGCGCGGCGATGCGGTGGTTGCCGGGCTTTTTGCCCATCAGGGTGACCTGGCTGCCACCACCTGAAGCGGCCTGGAATCCGGTGAATCCGATTGCCCCGTCGGAATCCAGAGTCATGTCCGGAGCCACGGCGGGAAGGCTGACCGGGTTGTAGCGGAGTTCGGAAACGACCAGGTTGGCGGGAAGCGCGGCATCACGGACGTGAACGGTCAGCGCAAAGGTCTGGCCGGAGGCTTGGTGGAGGACCGAGACGGTGTGATCGCCGGCCTGAGTGAAGAACCATGGCAGGGATTTGTCCGCGCTGATCTGGCGGGTTTCCGCCCCGATGGTGAAGGTCAGCGGGCTGTTGTCGTTATCACTGTTCCAAGCTCCCATCAGCAGGGTGGATCCCACGCTCAGCTCGATCTGCGTCGCGTTTATCAGGTTGAGCGGGCGCCAAACGAAGACCCCGGCGTTTCCTATGGCACCGTTTTCGAAGAAGGCGGAGTAAACGGCAACTTGATTGGGGGTGAGAGGGATCTTCGCAAACCAGGTTTCGTGTCCGGGACCGGCCAAAGCGGCAAGCGGAGCGCCCGACGGACTGCGGTCGGCTGAGGGCGTTGCCGCGAGGTTGGCCACCAGTTGCTCAGCGGCACTCTTGCTCTGCGGGATTTGATTCGCCCAGAATGAGTCCGGCTGGCGGATGTCGGAACCCGGGCCCTCTTGCCGGGACCGCAGTTCCATGATGTCGAGCGAGCGGGTTCTGCCCTCGATGAATGCCGGTGAGACGCAGGTTTCCATGATCACCTGCTCCGAGACATTGCCGAAGGTCGCCAAACGGGCCTCTACCGCGTCCGACCTGCCGTTTCCATCCAGGTCGAGTCCCCCGGGAACAAGGACTTTGATGGCGGTGACTTCCATGGAGACGCGGGCCGTGCGATTGTCGATGAACAGTTCCAGTTCATGCGGCCCCGGCGCAAGGTATGGACTGAAGATCCGCAGCGACCCCGGCTGCTGGTTCAGGAATGTCATCGTGCTGCGGGAAACCGTGTGGCCGTCGATGGAGACCTCGACGGGGATGAGTTCCTCGTTCATGGCGTTGCCGCGCAGCTTGGCCTCGATTTGCAGCACCCAGAAACCTGCGGAGTCCACGGTGAAGTTCCACTTGCCCTTGCCGCGGAATGAGGAGGTGAGGACACCACTGGCGGTGGCGGTCCAGCTGTCGCCCAGACCGAAAACCGACGAAGGTGCGACGTTCGCGTGCAACTGTTCGGTGGTCGCATCCGAGACCTTTGGATCCGTTCCGTAGACCCGGACCTCCTCGCGATCGGAAAGCCCGTCGCCATCCGAGTCCGCGAGGCCGGGGTGTATCCCGGCAAGGTATTCCTCGCGGTTGGTCAGTCCGTCGCCGTCGAAATCGCCGCGCTCGCCTTGGCGGATGATGTCGGTGAGGCCGTTGTCGAGAGGATCGAGGCCGTATTGGGTTTCCCATGCATCCGGGAGATAGTCGTCGTCGGCATCATCGGCCGTGGGGGCATAGGGTTGGACGCAGGCGAGATCCAGCGGAGTGCGGTCCATGCCGGGGCGCGCCCAGGCGATGCTGGCATGGGCTTTGACGGGATGGCGCACGGTCTGGAGGGTTTCAAGGTAATAGCCTTGCCCTGCCGTGAGCTGGATTTCCTCCGACATCTGGGATGCATAGTTGTCCCAGAGGTTGGTGTCGTCGCCGCGGACGCCGTGCCCCGTACCGAGTTCGGGATTGAGTTCCGCGATGACCCTCTTGGTGTATTTCGTGCCGTCTGCGGATAGCAGCAGCTGGGCGCCGTTTCTACCCGAGATCCAGAACCGGTATTTGCCTGTCTCGGGGGCGGTGATCCAGCCGCGGGCGCGGGTGCTGAAGTAGGTGCCTTGATAGAGGGAGCTTGTCGCGATGGGCTTGTCGTAGCGGGTGATGTCCGGGGTGCCGTAGAACCGGTTGTCGCCCACCAGTTCGTTCGTCGAGTTGAAGAGGGTGTTGTTCCACCGCTCGCAAAGAAGGAAGCCCACGGTGCCGGGCGGTGTGGCGAACAGTTCGTTGACCTTTGCCGCGTTAATCGCTCCGTCGTAGAAGTAGAGGTCGTCGATCTGGCCGAAGAAGGAATGGGTGTTGGAATTGGTTCCGGCCCCGACGTGGGTCATTTGCACATCGCCGGAGAAAGTCTTTGTCCCGAGTAGAACATTGTCCCGCCACACGGTCACCTGGCCGGTTCCGTTGTAGGAGACGGCCCAGTGATGGAATGCGTTGTCGTCGGGGATGTTGTTATAGTCGGCATTGACGGCACTGCCATTGCGCAGCCGCAGTCCCTGGACCACACCGGTAGAGTTGGGAGTCCAGACAAAGTCATTGGAATCCGTGATCGTGCCGGCAATCATGCCCTGCGATGCGAGGGAGGCGGTGCTGCGTTTCCCCCACCAGGCCATCGCCCATGCCCGGGTCCCATCGAAATCCAGCGGCGCGGTGAAACCCAGGTGCTGCTGCGTCCCGGATTGATTGAGATTGAGCGCCCCATTCCCCACCCTGAGCTGCCCCGGCGTGTTGGTGATGCCCGGCGAACCACTGGTCTTGATGAGGTGGTTGTTGTTGCCCGAGGCATCGTTGAAGCCGTTGTCGAAGGGATAATACGCCAGCAGGT
>JBGSUP010000132.1:0-2862 GCA_041753485.1 Akkermansiaceae bacterium | reverse complement strand
CCGAACCGCGTCCGCGGCGCAGGAAAAGCAGCAGCAAGGCGGGCAGCAGCAGCAGCAACCAGCCGGGCTGGGCGAAGCGGAAATGTTCGAGGAAGGAACTCATGCCGCGAATCCTTGGTGGAGGGTTTCGAGCAGGGCGCGGGACTCCGCAGTGACTTCCGCCGCGGGCGTGCCCGGGATTTCCGGGGCGTATTTCAAGGCGGCCAGCCGCGAGAATCCGGCATCGGCGGCGGCGCGGGCAGCGGCCGTGAGCGGCTGCAATGCGTCCCGCCGGGAAATGAACTCCTCATGGGTCTCATACAAGGCGGGATCGGAGGCGGCGACTGATAGATACTTGCGCAGCGCGAGCGAGGACAGCACGGCGGCGCCGCGGGCATCTTCCGCAGTCGTCGTCTCCAGTGCGGCGAGCGCCTCGCGAAAGGCTGTTTCGCGGATTTTTCCGATCTCCACGGTGGCGGGTTTGCGGGTTTTCAGAAACACCAGCACGGCGATGGTTGCGAGGGCGAGAATGCTGACGGCAAGCCACCATGGCCACAGTCCGAAGGCGGGAAGGAGTTCCACCGGCGCGGTGGACTCCTGCAGGACCAGTCTGTTGCCGTCCTCTCTCATGATGGTCACCTAGATCGCCTGCGGCCGCGGCGTTTGAGCAGGCTGTGCAGTGCCGCCAGGGTGTCCCCCCGGGTGGTGAGTTCCGCGGAATCGATGCCGTGTTTCCGGAACACCGAGAGTGCCCCCTCATGCTGGCGGCCCATGAGTTTCTGATAGGCCATCCGCAGGTTCGGGTTGTCGGTGTTGACCAGGGTTTCCAAGCCTGTTTCGGAGTCGATCATGACGACCTTGCCGGCCTTGGGCAGTTTGCTTTCGAGCGGATCGGCGACGCGCAGGGCGACGGTCTCGTGCTTGCGGGTGAGTTTGCCGAGCGGCTTGTCGAGTGGATCCGAAAAGAAGTCCGAGACGAGGAACACAAGCGACTTGCGGCGCAGGGTGCGGATCAGGAAATCGCAGACCGCGGCGATCGAGGTGCCGGGATTTCCGGGTTTGGCGGCGAGGATCTCACGAATCATGCGCAGCAGGTGGCGGCTGCCCTTTTCCGGGGGGATGAAGAGCAACGGTTCATCGGCGAAGAGCAGGAGTCCCACCTTGTCGCCGTTGTTGAGGGCGCTGAATCCGAGCACGGCGGCGGTCTCCGCGGCGACCTCGCGCTTGCTGAGCGAGACGCTGCCATAGTCCGCCGAGCCTGAGACATCCACCGCGAGGATGACACACAACTCGCGCTCTTCGCGGAATTTCCTAACAAACGGCGTGTTCATCCGAGCGGTCACGTTCCAGTCGATGAAGCGCACCTCGTCGCCATGCTGGTATTCGCGGAAGTCGTCGAAATCCAGGCCCTGCCCGCGGAAAGATGATAGATACTCGCCGGAAAACGACTCGCGCACAAGCCGCCGGGCCTTGAGCTCCAGCTTGCGCACGCGCGCCATCATTTCCTCGATCTGTTCGTCGGTGAGCATGCTTGGAATTTGAAACACTCAGGGCACGGGCACCTTGGACATGATGCGTTCGATGATGGAATCGGTGGTCATTTCCTCGGCCTCGGCCTCGTAGGTGAGGAGGATGCGGTGGCGCAGGACGTCGAGCGCCATGTCCTTCACGTCCTGCGGGGTGACAAAGGCGCGGCCGTGCATGAAGGCCAGGGCGCGTGCGGTGAGGGCGAGATTGATCGTGCCGCGCGGCGAGGCACCGGCGCGGACCAGGTTTTTGAGCGGCGCGTCCACCAGGCCGGGATAGCGCGTGGTGTGGATGATCTGCACGATGTATTTGCGGATCGCCGGATCGATGTAGATCGCATTGACGAGTTCGCGCGAGTTGCCGACCTGCTCCGGGGAGGCGACTGTTTTCGTCCTGTAGGGCGGGGTGGAGGTGGCCATGCGGTCGAGAATCGTCAATTCCTCGTCCTTGGTCGGGTAGCCGACGTTGACCTTGAGCAGGAAGCGGTCGAGCTGCGCTTCCGGGAGCTGATAGGTGCCCTCCTGGTCGATCGGGTTCTGGGTGGCGAGCACGAGGAAGGGCGAAGGTAGCGGATAGGAATGGTCGCCGAGCGTGACCTGCCGCTCCTGCATCGCCTCGAGCAAGGCGGACTGCACCTTGGCGGGGGCGCGGTTGATTTCATCAGCGAGGATGAGGTTGTTGAAAACGGGGCCGAGTTTGGGCTCGAACTTCATCGTCTGCGGATGATAGACCATCGTGCCGACGAGGTCGGCGGGCAGCAGGTCCGGGGTGAACTGGAAGCGCGCGAAGGAGGCGTCGAGCGAGCCGGAGAGCGCCTTGACGGCGAGGGTTTTGGCAAGGCCGGGCACGCCTTCCAACAAAATGTGGCCATTGCACAGCAAGCCGATCAGGAGTCGGTCCACGAGTCGTTGCTGGCCCACAAGGACCTGGCCCATTTCATCCTTCACGGCTTGGATCCATCCGCTGGAGTCCGCAATCTGTTCCTGCAAGTTATCGATCATGATCGGTTTTGGTGGCTGAATCTGGCACGCTGCACCCCCCACGCAACCGGTAAAGCGGCGCGGGGGTCTGCTTTCATCTCATTGCGCGCGAAGGGTTTCGAGGTATCCCTCTAAAGCAGTGGCGCAGGTGCGGCGGATGCTTTCATCCGCTTGGGCGCGGGTGGTGACGGAGAACCCGGCGAATGCGGAGACGACGAAAGCGGCCTCGGCCGCAGGCTGGATGGAGCGGTGGATCCAGCCGCCGGCCTTGCCGCGTTCCAGCAATCCGGCAAGCGCCGCGCGCCACAGTGCGAAAACGTGTTCCAAGGCGGCACCCAGCACGGCATCCGCAGCCGCGGTCTCGGCGGTGAGCGAA
>JBGSUP010000131.1:0-7528 GCA_041753485.1 Akkermansiaceae bacterium | reverse complement strand
TCCCCGCCGCTACCAGCAGTCGCGCGCATCATTTATCGGTTGCTGTTCCAAGCAGCGTATCTGACGTTGCCAGCATCCTATCAGAAAATGATCGGCCTGCGCGCGATGCCGCGGTGGCTGGTGGTTCCCACCACGCGCTGGCTGTTGCGGGGTCTCCGCATCGCGATCGGGCCGGAGAATCCGATCCAGGATGCGGCGGTTGCCCGGCTCAACCGGTTGTCGCCCCGAGCTTGCTGAAGTTGTTCCAGAGGGGGACTGGAACAGGATGTTCCAGCTACGGTTTATCCCAGAATCTGTGCGAGCACGTAGGGCAGGATGCCGCCGGCGCGGTAGTAGTCCTTTTCCACCGGGGTATCGATGCGGACGACGACGGGGATGTCGAAACTCGTGCCATCGCCCTTGTGGACGCGGAGAGTGGCCTGTTGCTGCGGCTTGAGGTCGTTGTCGATGCCGAGGATGTCGAAGGTGGCGTCGGCGAGATCCTTTACCTTGTCGTAGTCCGTCTTGTTGACGAAGTTGCAGGGCAGCACGCCCATGCCGACGAGATTCGAGCGGTGGATGCGCTCGAAGGACTTGGTGACGACGGCCTTGACGCCTAACAGGTTGGTGCCCTTGGCCGCCCAGTCGCGGCTGGAACCCATGCCGTAGTCCTCGCCGCCGAGGATGATGGTGGGGGTGCCTTGGTTCTGATAGGCGACTGCCGCGTCGTAGATCGAAGTGGTTTCGCCGTTGAGCTTGGTGACACCGCCCTCGACACCGGGAACCATCAGGTTCTTGATGCGGACGTTGGCGAAGGTGCCGCGGGTCATGATGCGGTCGTTGCCGCGGCGCGAGCCGTAGGAATTGAAGTCGGCGAAATCGACGCCTTTTTCCGTGAGGAAACGTCCGGCCGGGCTGTCCTTCTTGATCGCGCCGGCGGGCGAGATGTGGTCGGTGGTGACGGAGTCGCCGAAGATGCCGAGCGGGCGCGCACCCTTGATTTCGACGATGTCACACGGGGTGGGGGTGAAGCCATCGAAGAACGGCGGCTCCTGGATGTAGGTGGACTCGCGGTCCCACTCATAGACGTTGCCGGTGGAGGACTTGATTTCGTTCCACTTCGGATTCTGGTCGGAGAAACCGGTGTAGAGTTTTTGAAACACATCGGGCTTGAGCGAGGAGGCCATGGCGGCCTCGATTTCATCCGAAGTGGGCCAGATGTCTTTGAGATAGACCGGGTGGCCGTCACTGCCGAAACCGAGCGGTTCGTTTTCCATGTCGATATCGACGGTGCCGGCGATGGCGAAAGCCACGACAAGCGGCGGCGACATGAGGAAGTTCGCCTTGATCGACTGGTGGACGCGGGCTTCGAAGTTCCTGTTTCCTGATAGAACGGAGGCGGCGATGATATCCTCGGATTTGACGATCTCCTCAATGCCGGGATCGAGCGGGCCGGAGTTGCCGATGCAGGTGGTGCAGCCGTAGCCGACGGTTTGGAAGCCGAGTTGGTCGAGTTCAGCCTGGAGGCCGGTCTTGTTGAGGTAGTCGGTGACGACGCGCGAGCCGGGGCCGAGCGAGGTTTTCACCGAGGGCTTCACGGTGAGGCCCTTGGCGTTGGCTTTTTGCGCGAGCAAGCCGGCGGCGAGCATGACGCTCGGGTTGCTGGTGTTGGTGCAACTGGTGATGGCGGCGATGAGCACGGAGCCGTGGGTGATGATGTCCTTGATGCCGGCTTTGCTATCGACGGTGACTTCCCAAAGCGGATAGGCGGGGTCTTCATTCGGCTCAGTGACGACGCCGATACTGGAACCGAAAGCACGACCGATGCCGGTGGTGTCGTCCGGTATCGCATCCAGCGTGGCTGGCAGCTTGTCCGGAGTGCGGGTGTCGATCTCCGGCTGTTTGTTATATCCGTCCGGCGCGGGGGCGGTGAGCAGCGACGCCCATTTGGATTTGAGGGATTCGATTTCGATGCGGTCCTGCGGGCGCTTCGGTCCGGCGACACCGGGTTTGACGGTGGAGATGTCGAGATCGACGATCTGCGAATAATCGAGCGCGTCGCGGTTGAGCGGGATGCCCCAGAGGTCCTGGGCTTTGTAGTAGTTTTCGACGGTTTTGCAGAGCTCCGGCGGGCGGCCGGTGCCCGCGAGGTAGCCGGTGGTGGTGTCGTCGATGCCGAAGAAACCCATCGTCGCGCCGTATTCCGGCGCCATGTTGGCGATGGTGGCTCGGTCCGGCAGTGACAGCGCGCGGGCACCGGGACCGTAGAACTCGACAAATTTTCCGACCACTTTCGTCTGGCGCAGCAGTTCGGTGACGCGCAGCACGAGGTCGGTGGCGGTGACGCCGGTGGCGAGCTCTCCTGTTAGATAGGCGCCGACGACTTCCGGAACGAGGAAGGTGACCGGCTGGCCGAGCATGCCGGCCTCCGCCTCGATGCCGCCCACGCCCCAGCCGACGACGCCGAGGCCGTTGATCATGGTGGTGTGCGAGTCGGTGCCGACGAGCGTGTCGGGATAGAACACGCCGTCTTTTTCAAGCACGCACTTGGCGAGGTATTCGAGATTCACCTGATGGACGATGCCGATGCCGGGAGGGACGACCTTGAAGGTGTCGAAGGCTTGTTCGCCCCATTTCAGGAATTCGTAGCGCTCGCGGTTGCGGTGGAATTCGAGGTCGAGGTTTTTTTCTAACGAACTTCCGGTGCCGGCGTAGTCCACTTGCACCGAGTGGTCCACGACGAGATCGACGGGCACGAGCGGTTCGATCATTTTCGCGTCCCTGCCCAAGGCGTGGACGGCGGAGCGCATGGCAGCGAGATCGACCAGCAGCGGCACGCCGGTGAAGTCCTGCAGCACGATGCGCGCGACCACAAACGGGATTTCGTAATCGCCGGGGGACTTCGCGTTGTAGTTGGCGAGGTTGGCGATGTCCTTGTCCGAGACCTTGAGGCCGTCGTTGTTGCGCAGCAGCGATTCGAGCACGATCCGAATGGAAACCGGCAGGCGGTGAAGATTGGGGAAACCCTGCTCGGCGAGGGCGGGAAGCGAATGGAATTTGCCTTCGGTGCCGGAGCCGGTGGTGAATGTGCGGAGCGTGTTCATGATCGTTGAAGCGGGAGGCGGGAAGCGGCAATCGTTCCATGCCGCGTGGTGAGGTCGCGCGGAGGCTAACGATCACGGAGAGTTTGTCAAAATCGTTCGGCCTTGCCGGGATGTTCGGCGGATTTTGGCAGGATTCTCTGCAACGGCGGACTGAACCGGCAGTCGCGGAGGTTGCGGAGCTGAGCTCCCCCGGAGAGGAAATGACTTCACATTTCCCGGCGGCCGAATAAGCCCGCGGCGTGCCCTGGCTGCTTCTCACGCTTACGTCCGCTTTTCTGCTCGGGCTCTACGATTACTTCAAAAAGCTGGCGCTGCATGAAAACGCGGTGATGCCGGTGCTCTTCGGCAGCGTGGCGGCCGGAGCGCTGGTGTGGCTGCCCTTCGTGCTGTGGTCCGCACTCTCGCCCGGCACCCTGCCTGCGGAGTTCCTGCACGTCACCGGAATTTCGACACGTGGTCACCTGCTGCTGGTTGCGAAAGCCGGCCTCGTCGGCGCATCGTGGCTTTGCGGCTACATTGGCATCAAGTCGCTGCCGCTCTCCATCGCCACGCCGATCCGCGCCACCGGGCCACTTTGGACGATCACATTCGCCGTGTTGTTGTTCCGGGAATCGCCCACGCCGAAACAATGGCTGGGAGTGGCCCTGATTCTCGTCTCGTTTTTCGCCTTCAGCCTCGTCGGCCGCAGGGAGGGCATCCATTTTCATCGCAACAAGGCGGTATTTTACATGATCGGAGCCACCTTGCTGGGCGCGGCATCCGCGCTTTACGACAAGTTCCTGCTGCAAACCGCGGGCCTGGCGCCCTCCCGGGTTCAGGCTTGGTTCACCATCTACACCAGCCTCCTGCTCGCTCCGCCCACGATCCTCTGGTGGCGGCGGAAAAACCGGCATCCCTTCCACTGGCATTGGGCGATCCCTGTGATCGGTCTCACCCTGCTGGCGGCGGACTTTCTCTACTTTACCGCCATCGCACAGCCGGATTCCCTGATCTCCCTGATCTCGCCGGTGCGCCGCAGTTCGGTGATCGTCTCGTTCCTGCTCGGCATCTTCCTGTTCCGTGAAAAACACCTCCGCTCGAAAGGTGCGTGCATCGCCGGCATCATCACCGGGGTGATCCTGCTCTCATGAATCCATGCATCCACCGCTGAATTTGATGGTTTTTTTCATCGATCCGGGCTTGTCTGCCGCCCCGCTCCCGCCGCACGACCATGATTCCTCCCTCCACCGCCGCCGCCCCGAAGTCGCCGAAACGCAAAGCTTCAAACTCCTGGTCCCCGGAGCAATCTTCCGAGCTCTACGGCGTGGAGTCCTGGGGGCATGGCTTCTTCGGCATCAACCGCAAGGGCCACGTCACCGTCCGCCTTGAGGACGACGAAGCCAGCAAGGAGGTCTCGCTTTTCGAAGTCATCGAGGGCCTGCGCGACCGTGGCACCCACCTGCCCGTGTTGCTGCGTTTCCGCGACCTGCTGCACTCGCGCATCACGGAAATCAACGAATCGTTCCGCAAGGCGATCAAGGATACCGGCTATCGCGGCGAATACCGCGGCGTCTATCCGATCAAGGTGAACCAACAGCGCCAGGTCATCGAGGAAATCGCCGAGTTCGGAAAAAGATACCACTACGGCCTCGAAGCCGGATCCAAACCCGAACTCATCGCCGCGCTAGCGCACATGCACGATCCGGAGGCCTACATCATCTGCAATGGCTACAAGGACGAGGAGTTCATCGACCTCGCCCTGCACTCGCAGAAAATGGGCCTGAAGATCATGCTGGTTCTGGAAATGCCCAGCGAACTCGATCTCATTCTCGAACGTTCGCGCAAGATCGGCGTGCTGCCCAACCTTGGTGTTAGAGTCCGCCTCTCGACCCGCGGCTCCGGCCATTGGCAGGACAGCGCCGGCGACAAGTCGGTCTTCGGACTCAACGCCGCCCAGGTCATCGGCGTGGTCGATCACCTCAAGGAAGCCGGCTACCTCGGCTGCCTGAAAATGCTCCATTATCACCAGGGTTCGCAGATTCCCAACATCGCCGCAATCCGCGAGGGTGCCACCGAGGCCGTGCGCATGTATTGCGACCTCGTCAAGGAGGGCGCGCCCATGGGCGTGCTCGACATCGGCGGCGGCATGGCCGTCGATTACGACGGCTCCCATACCAACTTCCACTCGTCCTGCAACTACTCCGTCGGCGAATACTGCACCGACATCATCGAGGTGGTCTCACAGATCTGCGACAAGGCCGGCGTTTCCCACCCCAACCTCATCTCCGAGAGCGGCCGCGCGGTCGTCGCTTATTAGTCGGCGCTGGTTTTCAACATCCTCGACGTCACCCGCGCCCAGACCAGCGAAGAGGCCCCGGGAGTTCCGGAAAAAGCACCACAAAACCTGCTCAACCTGATCGACGTCAACAAGACGCTCAGCAAGAAGAACCTTCAGGAGAGTTTCAACGACGCCGTCTATTACCGCGACCAGATGCGCGCCCAGTTTTTCTATGGCAGCGCCACCCTGCGCGAGCGCGGCCTTGCCGAGGCGTGGTTCTGGCACATCCTCACCCGCATCTCCAACCTCATCGCCCAGCTCGACGACATCCCGGAAGACCTCCGCGAGCTTTCCTCCACTCTGGTGGATTTCTACTACGGAAACTTCTCGCTCTTCCAGTCGCTGCCGGACTCATGGGCGATCGACCAGCTCTTTCCCGTCATGCCGATCCACCGGCTCGACGAGAAGCCCCGCCAGCGCGCGGTGCTGGCGGATATCACCTGCGACTGCGATGGCAAGATCGACCGCTTCATCGACAAGGAGGACGTCGCCAAAATCCTGCCGCTCCATGAACTCAAGCCGGACGAACCCTACTACGTCGCGGTCTTCCTCGTCGGCGCCTATCAGGAAACCCTTGGTGACCTCCACAACCTGCTGGGTGATACCAACGTCGTCGGCGTGCATCTTGAAAACGGCAAGCCGGTTTACACCCACGAAGTCGAGGGCGACACCGTGGCCGATGTGCTGACCTACGTGGAATACGATCCGAAGGAGCTGGTTTCAAAATTCCGCAACTTCGCGGAAAAGGCGGTGGCCGACGGCCGCATCTCGCCCAAGGAACGCCGCGAAATCCTCGACCTCTTCCGCGAGGGACTCTCGGGTTACACGTATTTCGAGTCGTAGCGGAAAATACGCGGCTTGCCCGCCCGGTTCAACTCCGCTCCGCCAGCCACTCGCAGGTCTGTGGCCAGACTTCGCGCTGGGCCTTGCCGCCGATGGCCAGGCCGATGTGGCCTGCGGGAACAACGACGGTCTTGCGGTCCTTCGAGCTGACCAGGTCGTTGAACGGCAGGCTTTGCGCGCAGGGCACGAGGTCGTCGCTCTTGGCCATGATGTTGAGGACCGGACAGGTGATCCTGCCGAGATCGACCGTGTGTTTGCCCACGGGCATCTTGTTCTGGACCAGCAGGTTCTGCTGATAGAGATATTTCACGAATTCCCGATAGACCTCGCCGGCCACCGGGATGTTGTCGTTGAGCCACATCTCCATGGTGAGGAAATCGTCGATCGCCTCCGGATCGTCCGCCTTTTCAAAAAAGTTGAGCGGCTTCTCCAGCAGGTTCTGCACCGGCTTGAGCATCAGGAACGAAGATTGCAGGAACTCGGCCGGGCAATTCCCGAACACGTCCACAAACCTGTCGACATCGAAATACTCCGACTGGCTCCACAGGTTGAGCAGTCCCTCGCGGGTGGAGAAATCGATGCCCGTGGCGAGCAGGATGAGGTTTTTCACCCGTTTCTGGTGCATGGCGGTGAACATGGCGCTCATGGTTCCCCCCATGCAGTAGCCGAGCAGGCTGGCCTGGGGTGTTCCGGCGCGTTCGCGCACGAAATCCACCACGTTGGAGAGGTAGCCATTGACGTGGTCGTCAATGGTCATGTGCCGGTCCGCATAGGTCGGCGAACCCCAGTCGATGAGATAGGTGTCGAAGCCACTGTCCACAAAATGGCTGATCACGCTCCGGCCTTTCTTCAAATCGAGGATGTACGGACGGTTGACCAGTGCGAAGACCACCACCAGCGGCGTGGCATGGCGCACCGGTCCCTTGCACGGATAGTGCAGGAGCTTCAGGCGATCCTCCTCATACACCACTTCCGACGGGGTCGCGCCCTTCTGGACGCGTTTCGCCCGTTCGTAGAGCGATGGCAACTGCGCCAGACGGCGCGCGTTGGCCAAGCCTTCGGTCAGAATCGATTCCTGCCACCTGGCCCACGGGTTTTCGGTTTTGCTGGTCGTGCTCATGATGGGATTCCTTCCTTATATTTTCCGGGGCGTGGCTTTCTTCGCGCTGCCTGCCTTGCGTTTCGCGCCTGGCGGGGATGTTTTTGCTTTCTTCAGGGGTGCCGACCGGGCCGCCTGCTTGCGCTTCGGCTTCGGCGGCGCGGTTGCAGCCGGCCTGGTGCCGTT
>JBGSUP010000130.1:0-6972 GCA_041753485.1 Akkermansiaceae bacterium | reverse complement strand
CAGGGGTGGGAGCCGGCCGCTTCTCCTCTTCCTCTTCGCTGGCGATGGAGTCCTTGATGAGGTTCCTGAGTTGAACGGAAACCGTGTCGCGTGGCTCGAGCGCCATCACGCGATCGAAAAGCTCGACCGCATATTCGAGGTGGCCGAGCACCAGATAGTGATAGCCGAGCACGAAATGGGGCGCGGCGGAGTCCGGGTTGGCGTCGGTGTAATCCTCAAGTTTGCGTAGCAGCTCCACGTAGGTTTCCTGTGAGTCAAACAGGCCGGTCATGGTGGTCCAGTCCCAGCCGGGTCCGGAGGCGAGCACCGAGTTGAGCACTCCGGCGGCATCATTGAAGCGGCCGAGCGCGAAGAAAACCAGCGCGCGGTATTCATGCAGGGCAACATCTCCAGGGACCTGTGAAAGGGCGAGATCCACGGCAGCGAGCGCAGCGGCAAAATCGCCTTTCCGAAACGCGGCGAGGGATGTCTCCATGGCGTCATTGGCCTTGTCGTCGGCAGCCTCCTCAACCGCGGCTTCTCCGGGTGGCAACTGGCCGGCAACGACCGTGATGGGCGTGCTGTAGTTGATGATCGTCGTGCCGCTGCTGGTGATGATGGGGGGGGCCGGAAACGGATTGACGAAGGTCTGATAGCCCGAGTTGAAAATCACGTTGCCAAGACTCCATGCGGCAATACCCCACACAATGCTGGTGCTGCGGCGGTTCCAACCGTGGCACCAACTGCCGTGATACCACGAGTGGCGGCGACTGCACCACCATGGTCGGCTACCCCAGTAGCTCGGACGGTGACTCCAGTTTTGGTTGTTGTTGATGTTCGTGTTGATATTGATGTTGTTGTTATTGAAATTCGGCCGGTTGCCGGGGCGATTCCAGTCGCCCCAGTTTCCCCATTCGTTTCCCCAGCCGGGACGATTGGGACGACCAGGCCCTGGTCGGTTGTTGTCGCTCCAGTTCGGACGATTTCCAAGGTCGATGTTAGGCCGGTTGATTCCTCCGGGCCGGTTGATGCCACCCCCATCGGGACGGGTAATGGCACCCGGGCGGGTGATTCCATCCGGTCGATTGATGCCACCGGGACGCGTAACACCACCCGGACGGGTCACTCCCGGGCGGGCGATTTCACCGCCGCCGGGACGATCGCCAGGGCGCGGGAAAGTCACATTGCCGGGAAGGGTGTTAGGGCGGTTTTCCGGGCGAATCGTCGGCCGATTCTCAGGACGGACGACGGGGCGGTTTTCAGGGCGGGCCACGGGGCGATTGGCTGGCCGCTCGACCGGGCGCTGGGTGGGAACTTGAGCAGGTCTTTGAACCGGACGTTGGGCGGGAAGTTGACTTGGGCGCTGTGCCGGGCGTTGAGCGGGGCGTTCCACCGGCCTTTGTATCGGGCGCTGAACCGGGGGTTGTGAAGGCCTCTGGGTCGGGCGTTGAACCGGAGGCTGGGAAGGCCGCTGCGCCGGTCGCTGGGTGGGAACCTGTGCGGGTCTTTGGGCCGGGCGCTGGGCTGGCCGCTGGGCTGGTGTGCTGACCCGTGAATTGGTGACTGGGTTGCGCGCCGCGTTGCGAGCACCGCCACCGCCTCCATCGCGACTGATGGTGCGGGCGTAGCCATCCGTGGGGATGAGAGCGAAAATCAGGATCGAAACGATCCATGGAGCGAGTGGTTTCATGGCGGGAAAAGTGTGTGGGTGATGGGTTCTATTCTTTTGCCGGAGCAGCTTCCTCGGAATTGGCGGCGGCCTTCGGCTCGCTTGCGGCCAAGCCGGGATCAGGTGCACGCCGGACGTAGCGGTGGGTGATGTCGGGCAGCGTCTCATCACCTAACAAACGATCCCTGGCGGTCCAGTCCATCGAATCGTCGCGCAGGCGCGTCAGAGTCTGGGTGGCGGAGTTGGCCTCGGCATCGGCAGTGAAGCCTGTGGTCGCCATGGTCCAATCGCTGCCATTTCTAGCCCAAGGGCCGGAGGTGAAACCGCCGCTGCTATCAAAGTTCCACCAATAGATGGACGCGGTCGCGGGGTTCCAGCCGATCCGAAGATGGGTGGATTGGGAATCACCCCCGGCATCGGTGACGAGCGACTCGCCGAGCAGGAAATTACCGCCGTCATCAAGATCGAGCACCAGGTCAACACGGAGTCCGTCCTCGCTTTCGAGCGTCCATTCGCCCACCAGCCAGTGGAGCGGCTTGAGACGCTCGGAAGGTGCTGTGACGATGGGTTGATCGCGACTGGTCGCGATCAACCAAGAACCATCAGGCTGTTTGCTGTGGGTGGCGGAATAGGCGACTGAAGTGACGGGTTCGTCGTCCGATGTCGTGAGGTGGATGACACCATCTTCGACGACGACGCCCGGGGCGACCAACCGGACCGAATTGGCCTCGAGAGCAACGAGAGGCACCATTTCAGCGGCAAAAAGTTCCGCGTAGTGGGCTTCAATCGCTTCGCGCCCGCTGTAGGTTTCTCCACTGCCGCTGATGATTTCTCCGTGCGGCAGGAAGAGGGCGGCGATCACGGCCGCGTCTTTTTGGTTGAAGGCTTCGACAAAGCGTTCGGCAGCCTTTCCCAAGCGTTCGAGATCGGCATCAGCCAGGGACTCCGCCTCTGCGGGGGCGGGTGGAACGGCAGGTGGAGCCTGCTGGGCCATGGTGTCGCAAAAAAATGCTGATAGAAGCAGGGCGAAGCCGGGCACGGCGCGATGGCGGTGGAGATTCCAGGTTTTCATGAATCCGAGTTTCAGGTGGGAGTGTTTCGCGGGTAAGGACGATCGATCCGGGATGGGGCAATGGAACATGTCAATCGCCGCATTCAGGCTCGCGGCAATGGCGCATGATCCATCCCGAAAGATCAGTAAATTTGGGATTCATGCAATGGCTAAATTTCCCGCCGAGATCGATCGGGCGATCATCAGGCAGTCCTGTGAACCACACCAAACCGCGTTGCAGGGTTCCTGCCCGGCCAGCCGTAAAAGATGCCAAATCAATCCTTGGCAAAGCGGACCGTGAAACTATGCTCATCGCAGGTGCTTCCGACCGTGAAAACCCCCAGCGGCCTCGGGCGTGCGGTTGCCACCCCAGCCTTCACCCTCAGAGAAGTTTCCCAGCACTTGCCGCCATGCCAGCTCCCCGATTCACCACGCTGCTTGCAGCCGCCGCACTGACCTTCACCGCGCAGGCCCGCCTCCTCGAAACCACCCAGGAATGCGATGCCCGTTACGGCCTCGGTCAAGAGCTCAAGCTTGAACTTGGCGATGGCTTCAAGAACGGGGATGGCAGGAATTGGACCGCGAAAATTTATTCCGCCCGCGGCCTGGCCATTCAGATTGTCTTCGAGGATAACGCCGCCGTCCTCGTCCGTTATTCCAACGAGCCGCCTCTCAAGGTGGCGAATTCCATCACCCGGCCGGCCAGTCTCACGGTTGACGAAGTCACCCACCTCCGCGGCGTGAATCTCAAGGAGGGAATCTCCTGGGAATCCCACAAGGACCGAACCCTCGAATCGTTCGCACCCAGCGTGACGCTCTGGATCTCCTCCGACAAACTGCGCTACGCCGCCTATGACCGCGAAAACCGGCAACTCTCCATCTGCAGCGCCCGGTTTTGGGAAATCGTCGCCGGAAACCTCCGGAAACACGCCGAATCCAGTCCCGCCCTCCGCTTCGAGGGCCTTTAGCAGACTGGCGGATTCGGAAGATTGGCGACCTCCGGGATGGTTGCCACGCCATCTCCGGCAATGAATCGGATCGCGGGCCTAGAGGATCGGCGCGAGGAGGCGGGCGGCGCGGGCTCCGGCTTTGAAAAACAGCGGGCGGTGATCGTATTCACCGGCATCCACTTTTCGGGAGGCTGCGAAATCCTTTTCAAACATGGCGGCGACCTCGGCCGCGAATTGGCGGTCGGCGACGGCCAGCGTGAGCTCGAAATTGAGGCGGAAGGAACGGTTGTCGAAATTCGCCGTGCCAATGGCGGCGAAGTGCTCGTCCACCAGGAGCGCCTTCTGATGGAGAAAGCCGCCGGTGAAGCGGTGGATATGGAAATTCGGGTGGTCGAGTTCGGTGAGAATGGCGAAGGATGCGAGCCAGACCAGCCATTGATCGGGCTTCATCGGCAGCAGGATGCGGACCTCCACGCCGCGGATGGCTGCCAGCTGGAGGGCATGGATGAGGCCCTCGTCGGGCACGAAGTAAGGACTCGCAATCCAGAGCCGCTGCTCCGCCATGGCAATCGCCTGATGGAAAAAGAGCGTGCAAAGTTCGTGTTCATCGGACGGCCCCGAGGAAAGCACGAGGGCGCGCTGGCCCTCCTCCGCGGGACCGTTTGCCCGATCCTGCCAGCACCCCTGCAGGAGTTCGCCCGTGGCGAATGCCCAGTCGGCGGCGAAGACCATTTGCAACTGCATCGCGCCGGGACCGTCCACCCGCACATGGGTGTCGCGCCACGCGCCGATTTTCGGGTTCAGGCCGAGGTATTCATCGCCCACATTGTGGCCGCCGACGAAGCCCACACGCCCGTCCACGATCACATTTTTCCGGTGGTTGCGGAAATTGAGCCGCCAGCGTTCCCGCCAGCCGCCCAAGGCGCAAAAGGTGGCCATTTTGAGACCTTGGTCCCGCCATTTTTGGATCACTGCTGGCTTCATCTCGGCGCTTCCCCAGCTATCGAAAAGAAAGCAAACCTCGACTCCTTCGGCAGCCTTTGCGGCGAGGGCTTCCAGCAGGCGGAGACCGAGGCCATCCTCGCGCATGATGTAAAACTGGACGAAGACGCAATGCCGCGCGGTCGCGATCTCGGCAAGGATGGCGTCGAAGGTTTCCACGCCATCGATGAGCAGCCGGAGCCGGTTGCCGCGCAGGTATTCCTCACCGGCGATGGCGGCGAAATCCGCGACTCGCGCCGGCAGGATGCGGGCGCGCTCGATTTGGAAGGGTCTGATCTCATCCCGCACGCGGTGGATTTCGCAGCGGTGGTTCACCAGCTTTTGGCGCATGGCCTCCGAGTGGGACTCAAACCGCCGGCTGCCGAAAAACCAGTAAAGCGGCAGGCCCAGGATGGGGAATGCCACCAGCCCGACGATCCAGGCGATCGTGCCCTGCGCGGTCCGCACGGTGAAGAGGGCGTGGATCGCGCTCAAGACCGCGATGCCTTCAAGGATCAGATAGATCAGCGGAAAAATCGAGGTCATGTGTGGAGGTTCTCCGCCGGGTTTCCGGTTGGCTCGCCGATGGGAAGCAAAGTGCGGCACGCGGCCGTATTGCCTTGAGGCCCTGTTTCAATCATGTCCATCATTCTACGTTTCGATTTCCGATTGTTAATTGTTGAACGGATGTAGGGATGAGCCGGCACTTTAACAACCCCAGATGAACAATCCGCAATCCTCAATCACAGGAGATTCCCGAACATCTGCAATCCGCGCGGCGGACCGCGCTAGAACCTTGCGACGCCGCCGAACAGCACGCGGTTTGCTTCGCCATCGCCGCCGCCGAACCGCCCAGCAGTTCGCGGTGAGAGTAAAGATACTCGATTCCGAGATCAAGCCATCCGCTGCTGAACACCCCGTCGTGGGTCGAGCCGAAGGGGCTCCAGATCAGGTTGAAGAAAACCTGATCCATCTCGCGGTTGAGCGAAGTGGCGGGAGCAGAGCCGGGGGTGAAACCGGAGGCGTAATTCGGATAGTCCTGCCGCGCATAGGAGTAAGCGAAATTGCTGCGCAGCGTCGGCGTCCAGAACCGGCGGTAGGCCACGGTCAGGCCCCAACTCTGAACGGTGTCGAGGCTGAAGCTGTCCGTGGCCGACGGCGGGCCGAGATTTGAAAGCGCATCCTGGCCGGACGTGTTGCCGGCGAAGTAACGGCCAATGCCGTCGCCCAAATAGGCCATCGCGACGAATTCATCCGGCCCCAAGCCATCGGAAATCCAGCGCATCGGGACCCGCACATGGCCTGCGATTCCCCAGCCGAGGGCATCCTCTTCTCCCGCTGGCGCGACCGCAGTTCCATCGGTATTGACCGTCAGGTCACGCAGCAACGCGCGGCCGCCGAGTTCGAGACCGTCCTGCCGATAGGTCAAGCGTCCGAGGAAGTCGGGCATGGAGTTGAAGGCCGGGCTGGCCCCGCCGTCGATCACGCTGTTAGGATTCATGATGTTCGAAACCGAGGTGTAGGTGGTGTCCGGCGCTTCCACCGAGAACTGCCCGGTCAAGCCGGGTGCGAGACGCCCGGTGAGCCGGATCTGCGCCTGGCGGACGAAGGACTGGTTCAAATTGGTGGAGTCGATCAAGGTTTCGAAGATTCCTTCGTTCCACAAGCTGTTGGCTTGTCCGAGCAGGATACTGAAATTTTCGGTGCCAAGTTCAGCCCATGCCTGGCGCAGCCGGAAGGTGGCATTGGTGGAGGAGGTCCCACCGCCGAAGTCCCCCTCCAAGCGGGTTTCCAAGGTGCCCCAATCCGTGAGCGTCCGGGTGTCGGTGCCGAAGCGGCTGAAGCGTGCCGACATGCCGAAATCACCGCCCTGCAGATCAGCGGGGCTGCCATCCAGGGGGATCGTCTGCACCGCCGGGACGTCGCTTTGATTGCGGCCATCGAAGTCCTGCCAAGCTGTCAACTTGGCGAAACCATAAAACCGTGCTTCGGTGTTGGTGTTCGGAATGCGCAATGAGATCCCGGGCAGGTCGGAACGCAGGGCATCATCGCCACTCTGCACCGAACCCATCTCCTCGGGTGGGAGCAAGCCCTCAATGATCACCGGGGTGATCACCGGGGCTACGGCAGGAGCTGCCTGCATTTCCCGTTGCGCGGTCTTTGCCTCGGCCGCCGCAGCACGGGCCTCTTTGGCAGCGGCCCGGGCTTCCCGCAACCCAGCATCGACTGCGGCATCAACTGGCTGTTTCCCGGTTCCGTCAGGTTTCACCCGGGCTTCGGCAGCTTGGCGGCGTTCCACTTCGTCGAGGCGGCGTGTCAGCGCCGCCACTTGCTCGCGCAGG
>JBGSUP010000129.1:0-2082 GCA_041753485.1 Akkermansiaceae bacterium | reverse complement strand
TGGCCGCGACGATCCTCGCCCCGACCCGCCGCGGCCGACGGCTGGTGTGGATCGCGCTGCAGGCCAGCCACCCGCCAGCCGCAAAGGCCAGAAAGTGGTTGAGTTTGTCCCACGCTAGGAATGCCGCGGGCGGCAACTGGTCGGGAGTGAGCGAGGAAAGCCAGAGGATGCCCCCGGCCCAAACACAGAGTCCGAACCAGAGCATGGTGGCAAGGAGGGAGCGCGGCACCCGGCTACGGAATACGGCCGGCCCGCTGACGGCAAGCGCCTTGTGGGGAGGTGGTGATTTCTAGCCAGCGCGGAGGTTTTGGAACCGGTTTGGCGCCTTCTCTCAGAGAAGCATCAAACTTTCCACGATGTTGGCACGCTTGTTGCTTAATTATCTATTCGTCTGCCTAAAGCGGACCAAGACATAGGAGTTTCATTACTCCGCAGCCTGATCGGGAAAAAGCATAGCGAGTCCGGGGGGAACTCAATTGTTGAACCGATCAGGCTGTTTTGTCTTTGGAAGCCGGGATGAACTCACGGGCCCGGCGTGGTCGGCTCCGCCCATTCGGGAAATTTCACCGCCATCGGCTCGGTGAAAATATCCACCCTGGCCCCGACACCCACGCGGTCGTAGAGGGCCATGACATCGCGCGAGCGCATGCGGATGCACCCGAAGCTGACGGGCTGACCGATGTTGCGCTCCTCCGGCGTTCCGTGGATGTAAATGAAGCGGTCATAGCTGTTCGCATTGCGCCGCTCGAGTCCCTCCAGCCAAAGAATCCGCGTGACGATCGGGTCCCGCCCCGGCGCGTCCACCGGAAGCACCTCGCCGGTGAAGCGGCGGGATTTGAAAACCGCCCCCGAGGGCAGGCCGTCGCCGATTTTTTTGACCACGCGATGCTTGCCGGGCGGGGTGCCGTAGCTGTTGGGTGCGGCGTTGAGACCGAACTTCGACGTGGAGACCGGATACCGGGCGACCGGAGTGCCGCGATCCGTCACGAGCATTTCTTGGTCGGCTACGCTGATGTGCATGACATGACGTTTGTCTTGCAGGGTGCATCCCGCCAGCACAACGAACGCCAGCACGAGCAGGCGAGGAAGGGTCTTCATCAGGCGGCGCAGCGTAGCACGAAATGCGCGCGGCGGAAGGCATAGCCGACGATTTTCAGCTGTTGCGATCATATTATCAATGTGACATTATTGACACAATGGCGGGGGCGGAATGGCGGCAAAAACTTTTTTTGAACATCCGCCAAACCGCATGGTCAAAGTAATCGGTTTGGTTTGCGCCAAGAGCCGCCGGACCGGTCAGTTTTCTTGTTTTCTGACCGGACAATCCGGCGGCTCACTTTTGTCTTGAGACCCCCCCGGCGATTCCTAGCGTCGGGCCTGTGAGCGCCGTCCAAGAACTCAAAGACACGGTTCTCCTCATTGAGGATGAGGCGGACGTCTCCGACCTCGTGCGCTATAATTTTCTCAAGGCCGGCTTCCGGGTTCTCGTGGCGACGGACGGTCTGGCCGGGCTGCGTCAGGCCCGGCAGCAGCGTCCAGACGTCATCATCCTCGACCTCATGCTGCCGGAGATGCGCGGGGAGGATGTGTGCCGCGAGCTCAAAGCCGACGAGGAGACCGCCTCGATCCCGGTGGTCATGCTGACGGCCAAAGCGCAGGCGTCCGAGCGGGTGGCCGGGTTGGAGCAGGGGGCGGACGACTATGTGACCAAGCCGTTCAGTCCACGCGAGCTCGTCCTGCGGGTGCAGGCGGTGCTGCGGCGCTTGCGGACCTCGGGAGCGGCGGATCTCCTGACCGTGGGGGCGTTCGAGCTGGATCGCGGGTCCTTTGTGATCCGTCTTGGTCGGGAGAAGCTCGATCTCACGGCCATTGAGTTCAAATTGCTGGCCATGCTGATGGAGAAGCGTGGTCACGCCCTGAGCCGTGAGGTCCTGCTGCGCGATGTGTGGGGCTATCGCAACCTGGTGGACAGCCGGACGGTGGACACCCACATGCGCCGGCTGCGCTCCAAGCTGGGAGACCACGCGGATTGCCTTGAGACCGTGCGGGGCGAAGGCTACCGGTTTCGCGTGGAGGAGGCCG
>JBGSUP010000128.1:0-1739 GCA_041753485.1 Akkermansiaceae bacterium | reverse complement strand
GCGCTGGCCCAGATGCGCCTGATGACCGCCGCCATGGCCCAGGGCGCTCCCGGCAGCGGCTACAAGGCGCTGGTTTGCCTGTTCCTCAATGGCGGTAATGATTCCAACAACCTTCTGTTACCCGCCGGGGATCCGGAAAATGACGAACTCCGCGCCGATTACGAGACCGGGCGTGGCGTGCTGGCCCTGCCGCGCGCCTTCGCCCAGGCGATCAACGTGCCGCCCTCCACCCAGGCCTTCACCCGCCATCATGGCAGCGCCGTTTATCCCATGGGCTTCCACCCGAGCGCGCCGGATCTCGCCAATCTTTTCAACGCTGGCGAACTCGGAGTCGTCTGCAACGTCGGCAGCCTGGCCTACCCGGTGGACAATCGCGATGATTACCTCAACGCCGCCGTGCCGCTGCCGCCGCAGCTTTTTTCCCATTCCGACCAACAGACGCAGTGGCAGTCTTCCGTGCCGGACAAGGCCTTCACCTCCGGTTGGGGCGGCCGCGCCGCGGATCTGCTCAATTCCTCCTACAATGCCGGCACCTCGTCCAAGGTCTCGATGTCAATCTCACTCGCGGGCATCAATTCCTTCCAAGTTGGCACCTCCGGCCAGGTCGTCCAATACATCGTCAAGCCCACGGGCACCGTGCCGCTCTCCGGATTCAATACCAGCACGGACCCTTACGGCAATGCGCTCAACACCGACGGCTCCTACAAGACCACCGATCAAGGCAAGCGGCTCAAAGCCTTCGAGGACATCATGCGCCTCACCCATGCCAACCTGCATGAGAATGAATACAACAACATCATCCAGCGCGCCCGCGCCACCGAGGGACTCATCGGTGCCGCCATCACCGCCGCCGCCGCCAGCGGAGTGGACTTCGAGACCACCTTCACCAACGCCGACACCAGTCTGGGCGACCAACTCAAAATGATCGCCAAGCTCATCGCCGGGCGCTCGGTGCTTGGCAACAACCGCCAGATCTTCTTCTGCCAGGTCGGCGGGTATGACACACACGCCACACTTCTCACGTCCCACGCCTCGCTGATGGCAGAGCTTTCCGGTGGTCTCAAAGCCTTCCGCGACACGCTTGTCGCTCTTGGCGTCTTCGATGACGTCGTCACCTTCACCGCCTCGGATTTCAACCGCACCTTCACTCCTAACAACACGGACGCGGCCAAGGCCGGCTCCGATCACGCCTGGGGCAGCCACGCCCTCGTCATGGGCGGCCAGGTCCGGGGCGGCGATCTCTACGGCCACTTCCCGAAATTCAAAATCGGCGACGCCGAGGGCTCCATCGATGCCGGAAACAACAAGCGCGGCCGCTGGATCCCCGACACCTCGGTGGATCAATACTCCGCCGTGCTCACCAAGTGGATGGGTGCGGAAACGAGCGACATCGAGGCAATCTTTCCCAACCTCCCGCGTTTCGACAATCCCTTTGCCGTCAGTTCGACCAACCTCGCCTTCCTCTGAAACGCGGCATTCCCATCATCCTCGCCTGCCTGGTCATTGCATGGCTTGTGCAACGCCAGTGCAAACCCCCGGAATCCCGGCAAAAGCCCGCCGCCACCGAAGTCACGGCAAAAATCCGGGATTCTCCGCCCGAAGTTTCCGTCGCACCCGCCGCGCCGCCCGTCATCCTGCCGGTGGCCGCAGAGGCCGCCCGCCTCAATGATCCGGACCTCACCGCCGCGGACGACCTCGTCGTGCTAACAACCTTGCTGCAGGAATACCGCCGCCACCTC
>JBGSUP010000127.1:0-3495 GCA_041753485.1 Akkermansiaceae bacterium | reverse complement strand
CGACCCCATGGGCGTCCACACCGGCGACTCGATCACCGTCGCGCCGATCCAGACGCTAACCGATCGCGAATACCAGATCATGCGCGACGCCTCATTCGCCTGCATCCGCGAGATCGGCGTGGAAACCGGCGGCTCGAACATTCAGTTCGCCACCGACCCCAAGACCGGCCGCATGATCGTCATCGAGATGAACCCGCGCGTTTCCCGTTCGTCCGCGCTTGCCTCGAAAGCCACCGGTTTCCCGATCGCGAAGATTGCCGCGAAACTCGCCGTCGGTTACACGCTCGACGAACTACCTAACGACATCACCCGCGAGACGCCCGCATCCTTCGAGCCGACTATCGACTACGTGGTCACCAAGATCCCGCGTTTCACCTTCGAGAAGTTCCCGACCGCCAATCCCGTTCTCACCACCTCGATGAAATCCGTCGGCGAGGCGATGGCGATCGGCCGCACGTTCAAGGAGAGCATGCAGAAGTGCCTGCGCTCGCTGGAGACCGGCCGCTGGGGCTTCGGCTTCGACAGCAAGGAACCACAGAATCCCACCAGGGAGGAAATCACCCGCAAGCTCCAGATCCCGAATGCCGAACGCATTTTCTGGCTGCAAACCGCGTTTGTGAACGGCTGGACCATCGAGGATGTCCACGCTGCCACCCAGATCGATCCCTGGTTCCTCGGCCACCTCAAGCAGATCGCCGAGGTAGGACAGGCATCCCTGCCTGTCTCGGAGGGCGGCCATCCTGGCTGTTTATCTTCACCCCGGCAGGCTGGAAGCCCGCCGTCCGAAACAGGCAGGGATGCCTGTTCTCCAAACACCTTCATTCCGTTCACGCCCGAATCTTCCGAGACCGCGAAATCCCGTCGCCATCTCCCCCACTGGCAGCAGGAAGGCTGCACCTATTTCGTCACCTTCCGCCTCGCGGATTCCATCCCGGCCGCCGAACTTCGCAAGCTGCGGGAAGACCTTGATGTCTGGAAAAAGCACCATCCCGAGCCCTGGGACTACCCGACCTATCAGGAATACCAAACACGCTTTCACGAGGCACCGGAAAAATGGCTCGACCAAGGCCACGGCGAATGCCTCCTCGCCCGGCCCGAATTGCGAAACATCGTCTCCAACGCCCTGCACCACTTCGATGGCGGGCGCTACATTCTCGATGAATACGTGATCATGCCAAACCATGTGCATGTCCTTTTCAAGCCATTGGCCGGTCACAAGGTCAGTGAAATCCTTCATTCATGGAAATCCTTCACCGCAAAGGAAATCAACAGGGTCACCAACCGGACCGGCACCCTTTGGCAGCCCGAGAGCTACGACCACATCATTCGTGACTGGAGCAATCTCATCGAAACCCGGGCCTACATCCAACGCAATCCCTCGAGACTGAGAGAGGACTCGTTCAGCCTTCACCGTGGAACAGGTGTCTCGCAAAGTGGGACAGGCGTCGCGCCTGTATCGGAGGGCGGCCATCCTGGCTGTCCGCCTTCACCCCGGCAGGCTGGAAGCCCGCCGTCCGAGTCGGACGAGACGTCCAACCTACGCCGCCTCAAGAAGCTCGGTTTCTCGGACCGCCAGATCGCCAAATTCCGAGGCACTACCGAAGACGAAGTCCGCGCGCTTCGCAAATCGCTCGGCATCATCCCCACCTACCGGTTGGTGGATACCTGCGCGGCCGAGTTCGAAGCCTACACGCCGTATTTCTACTCGACCTATGGCGATGAAAACGAGGCCCGCGAGTCGGACAAAAAGAAGATCATCATCCTCGGCGGCGGTCCTAACCGGATTGGCCAGGGCATCGAGTTCGACTACTGCTGCGTGCACGCCGCCTTCGCCGTGAAGGAACTCGGTTACGAGGCGATCATGGTGAATTCGCACCCGGAAACCGTTTCCACCGACTATGACACCTCCGACAAACTGTTCTTCGAGCCGCTTACGTTGGAAGACGTGCTCAACATCTGCGACCAGGAAAAACCGCATGGCGTCATCGTCCAGTTCGGCGGACAAACCCCGCTCAACCTTGCCGCCGACCTCGAACGCCATGGCGTGCCGATCATCGGCACCTCGCCGAAGTCGATCGAACTCGCCGAGGACCGCAAGTTCTTCTCCGCGCTGTTGGATAAACTTGATCTCAAACAAGCCGAAGCCGGCACTGCCACCAACGAGGCGGAAGCGCTCGCCGTGGCGAACCGGATCGGCTATCCGGTGCTCGTCCGCCCGTCCTTCGTGCTCGGCGGCCGCGCGATGATGATCGTTTACTGCGACAGCGAACTCTCCCGCTACATGAACGAGGCCGTTACCGCCTCGCCCGAGCGCCCGGTGCTGGTGGACCGCTTCCTCGACAACGCCACCGAGGTGGATGTCGATTGCATCAGCGATGGCGAAACCTCGGTGGTCGGCGCGATCATGGAGCACATCGAACAAGCCGGCATCCACTCCGGCGACTCCGCCTGCGTCATTCCCGCCTTTTCTCTAACGGAAAACATCAAGGCGGAAATCGTCAGGGCTGCCAAAGACCTTGCCCGCGAGCTCAAGGTGAAGGGCCTGATGAACATCCAGTTCGCGGTGAAGGACGAGTTGTTATATGTCATTGAGGTCAACCCGCGCGCTTCTCGCACCGTGCCCTTCGTTTCCAAAGCCACCGGAGTTTCCCTCGCCAAGCTAGCGGCCAAGGTGATGCTCGGCCACAAGCTGGTCGATCTCGGCTACACCGAAACCATCATTCCGCCGCATTTCTCGGTGAAGGAAGCGGTCTTCCCATGGAACCGCTTTCCCGGCATCGACATCGTGCTCGGCCCGGAAATGAAATCCACCGGCGAGGTCATGGGCATCGATCCCGATTGGGGCATGGCCTATGCCAAATCCCAGATCAGCGCCTTCAACCCGCTGCCGACCGAAGGCAACGTCTTCCTCTCCGTCGCCGATCTCGACAAAAACCGCGCCGTCGCCGTCGCCCGCGATCTGGTGGACCTGGGATTCAAGATCTATTCCACCGGCGGCACCCACGCCCGGTTGACCGCCGAGGGGATTCCCTGCACCCGCCTGTTCAAACTCGCCGAGCAGGCGCGCCCGAACGTCATCGACATGATGAAAAACCGCGAGATTCACTTTGTCATCAACACCCCCAGCGGCCACGAGGCCCGCGCCGACGAAGTCCAGATCCGCTCCACCGCCATCGCCCAGAAAATCTCCCACGCCACCAACCTCTCCGCCGCCGAGGCCTCGGTGAAGGCGATGCGCTCGCTCAAGGAGAAGGAACTGACCGTGAAAAGCATCCAGGAGTATCACGCGTGAATTCCATACCCTCCGGTTCACTCGCCATCGAAACCTCCACGCCCCACGCGTCGATCGCGCGGGTGACCGCAGACGGCTGCATCGACCAGCGCGGGTTCCGCAGCGATCGCAATCACAACGCGCTGCTGTTCGAGCCGCTGCGGGAATTGTTAGGAAGCGGCCTGGCAGTGGAGTTGGTGCTCGTCGGCAGCGGCCCGGGAACT